>JBBSUA010000250.1:0-3846 GCA_038235315.1 Pseudomonadales bacterium
TGGCTGTAGCAATAGCTCGACACCTGAAGAAAGCGCTGCCACTGATACGACAGCAGATGCTGCGCCACTAAATATTAAAATCGCTACTGAATCTAGCTACAAGCCTTTTAGTTATACCGATGCTGATGGCAAGTTGATTGGTTACGAAATTGAGTTAATCGATGCGTTGTGCGCACAAATGAAAGCCAAATGTGAAGTTATTTCTCAAGATTGGGATGGTCTGATTCCAGGTCTCAATGCACAAAAATTTGATGCCGCTATTGCAGGTATGTCAATTACGCCTGAGCGCAAAGAAGTGGTGGAATTTAGCGATCCGTACTTTTACAGTGGTATTGTCTTAATCGGTAAAAAAGGCGATGATATTAGTGTTGACGGTTTAAAAGGTCAGCCTATTGCTTCGCAGCGTGCTACCGTTTCCGCACAATACTTGCAAGACGATCATGCAGAGGCAGATATCAAGCTTTATGATACGCAAGATAATGCGTACTTAGACTTAACCTCAGGTCGCGTTCGTGCCATGATGTCTGATAAAGTGACAGGTATTGACTGGTTAAAAACCGAAGCTGGCAAAGATTATGAAGTTAAAGGTGAAGAGATCAGCACTAATGATGATGCGATGGGTATTGCCTTTCGTAAAGGTGATGCTTTAGTTGCTAAATTTAATACTGCCTTAGCTGAGTTAAAAGCCAACGGTACCTATGATCAAATCACGGGTAGTTACTTCGGTACGAGCTCAACAGCTGCGGCGCAAAAAGCGGTTGCAACTGCGGGTACAGAAGACGTTTTAGTTGATGCTGACGCCAATGCTGCCATGCCTGTAGAAGAGCCAGCACCAGCGACTAACTGATTACTAGCATAAGTGTTATTAATGATTAAAAAAGGATATCAAGGATGACTTTAAGCAGCACAGCTGTTTCAGGTATAGCGACTATGAGACTGACTACTATTCGTCGTTTTTCCACATCACTATTGACCACTGCTACTTTGTTGATGCTGGTTGGTTGTAGTAATAACCAAGAAGTAAAGACTGATGGTAATGTAGATAGTGTTGAGGATAAAACCGCTGTGACAGAGGATGTGCTACGTATCGGTACGGAAGGTGCTTATGCGCCTTTTAACTATACCAATGCGGATGGATCACTTGGTGGGTTTGATATTGATATCGCCAATGCTATCTGTGCAGACATGCAAGTGACTTGTGAGATTGTCGCGCAGGATTGGGATGGTATTATTCCGGGACTAAAAGCGGGCAAGTACGATGCGATTGTGGCGGCTATGTCGATCACGCCTGAACGTGCGCAGCAAGTTAGCTTCACTGATCCGTACTTTAGTAATACTTTGGTGTTCTTAGCCAAAAAAGACAGTAGCTTTGATCCTAGTAATAGCAGCGATATTGATAATAATTCAATTGCTGCTCAACGCTCTACTATCTCCTCTCAATGGTTAGAGGGCGCTTATCCAAAAGCGGATATGAAGCTATACGATACGTTGAGTAATGCATTTTTGGATTTAGGCTCAGGTCGTGTTGATGCTATGATTTCTGATAAGCTTCCTGCTATAGAGTGGCTTAGTTCACCCTCAGGGAGTAATTATGTGCTAAAAGGCGATGAGATTGATATCAATGATAATTTTGCGATAGCAGTTCGCCCTGGCGATGAATTGCAAGCAAAAATCAATCAATCACTAGCCAATTTAAAGGCTAACGGCACTTATGATAAAATCAATCAACAGTATTTTGCAGTGTCGTCAGTGAGTAACACGCCTAGCACAACAGCGGTCGCTACTGAAAAACCTATGGCTACTGAGCCAACAGTGGATAGCGCAGCACAATAGTCATTTATTACATTGTATTTAATAACAAGGATATTACTATAATGGTGATATCCTTTTTTGCTGTTGCTGATAGAAATTAGCTACCAGTATTATCGAATTTGCGTTATTAATCGCTTTTTTGCAGCGAGGTATCCTTATTTAGGCACGATTTTTGCGTGTGAGCAGTAACATAGCGCACGTTGATTATGATAAAATCACGGGTCATTTCTACCGAGTCAATTAACCCTAGTCAATATAAGCTTCTATCATGCACTACAGCTGTAGATAGAAAACTAGGAATACTAATACTCGCCACTGATATTTTGCTACCATAAAGAGACTGAGTGAACCATAGTGTTTGATTTACAAGGATTTGGCGCGCTAATACTGAGCGGCGCTACTGTCACCATCAAGCTTGCCATGACCAGTTTAATTATAGGCATGGTCTTGGGGCTGCTTGGTGCCACTGCTAAGCTGTCGGATGTCTGGATACTGCGCAAACTTGCGACTTTATATACGGCCACGATGCGCGGTATTCCTGAGCTGCTACTGGTATTGTTTATTTACTACGGCGGCTCTATTCTGCTGATGAGTATTTTCAAAAAGTTCGGTTATAACAACTATATCGAAATCAGTGCTTTTTGGGGCGGGGTCATGGCTTTGTCTATTGCCTTTGGTGCTTATGCCACTGAAATTTTTCGAATGTCCATCCAAGAGATACCCATTGGGCAAGGCGAAGCTGCACAAGCGATTGGTATGCGCCCTTTCCAAATTTTTTATCGCATTACGTTGCCACAAATATGGCAAATTGCCTTGCCCGGACTAGGTAACTTGTTCTTGGTACTTCTCAAAGACACTGCCTTAGTGTCTGTTATTGGTCTCAAAGATATCATGTATCAGTCATCGCGTGCAGCGCAATCGACCCAGCAGCCTTTTACTTTTTATATGGCGGCAGCGATTATTTATTTAGGTCTAACGATGCTCATTACCGGTTTTATGATGTGGCTTGAATGGCGCGCTAATCCAGCGGCTCGCTACGCCAAAAAGCTGAGTCATCAATCAATAGCCCATCAATCAATCGAAGGGTAGAGGAGAGATACTCATGGATTGGAATTGGCAGGTTATTTTTGATAGTATCCCAGACTTACTAGGCGGCGGAGTGTTGACGGTGCAGCTAGTGTTAATCTCTAGCATCGTTGGTTTGTTTTTTGGCATTATTTTGGCGCTGTTACGTTTGTCTAAGAGCTGGGTGGTACAGGTACTTCCTTTTCTCTATATTTTCTTTTTTCGTGGCACGCCGCTACTGGTGCAGATATTTTTGATCTATTACGGACTTGGGCAGTTTGAAGCAGTACGTGATTCTTTTCTTTGGGAACCCGTCCTAAGTCAAGCTTATTGGTGTGCCATTATTGCTTTCACTATGAATACTAGTGCCTATTTAGCTGAGATTATTCGAGGTGCTATTCAGTCTATCCCAGTAGGCGAACTCGAAGCTGCCGATGCTATCGGCATGTCAAAGTGGCGCAAACTTACACGCATTACTCTACCACGCGCTTTTGGTATTGTAATACCAGCCTATAGTAATGAAGTTATCTTTATGCTCAAAGGCAGTGCGCTAGCCTCAACCATCGCCTTGATGGATATCACTGGTGTGGCACGTACTATCAGTGCGCGTACTTATACCTTGATGGAGTTATTCTTCGCAGCGGGTATTGTCTATTTATTGTTATCTTGGATTATTCTGTTTAGTTTTAGATTATTTGAAAAAAGAATGAATCGCTACATGAGCTATGTGCCACCAGATGTGACCACACATACGATTACTTAATAACTAGCGGTCTATAATTAATTGAGAGAGCTTATTATGAGTCAATCGCCACATATGTCGTTAGCCAATATTATCGTAAATAACGTGACTAAAAATAATTCTGACAGTGATAAAAGCAGTGCAGCCAATTGTAATATACATCCCTCTATTGGCAAAGTGGTGTGTGTCGGGCGCAACTATGCTGCACATGCTCGTGAACTCGGCAA
>JBBSUA010000251.1:0-3846 GCA_038235315.1 Pseudomonadales bacterium
CTTAAGCCTAGCTCGGCTATTTTTGCATCAAAAAAATCACGATACAAAGGAAAAGCAATCCGAATAGACTGCAAGTTATTTAACCAGTTAACGTCTGTTATTTCTGTGTAGTTTATTGGGTTAGTACGCGGTGGGTCTAGCTTTTTTGATGCTTTATTAGCAGCATTATAGATATAAGTATCTTCCCACCACTGCATTTTTTCATGGGTAGCGCCAGCAGCATCTAACGCAATCCAATTGTGGGTAATGTGATTTGATAGATACTCTTCATACTCAATATGCCAATTTCTGCCACGCTTAAGCCACTCATGCAAGTGTTCAGAATAGTTAGGCGTTGAGTAAAAGCTCATATAAACTCTCCAACTTGTGATAGGTCGTGTGGCTTGTAGTTTTAGCTGATTAACTAAATCTATACTAAATCTCCTGCATAAAAAAAGCCAGCAACGTAAAGTTACTGGCTTCTTTTTTGACTTAAACGAGATAGGCTAAAGATTACTCTTCAGAATAGTCTTCGTTCTCGTCTGCTTGATCTTCTTCTACAGCTTGGTCTTCATCATCGCCATCTTCAGAAAGAATAGTGACTAGAATAGTAGCAGTAACGTCATGATGTAGCTGAATATCAACATTATATTCACCAATTTGACGTAACGTGCCTTCTGGAAGTTTAATCTCAGCACGATCAACTTCTAGGCCAGAGTTGGTTAACGCTTCAGCAATATCGCGAGTACCGATAGAGCCAAATAGTTTACCTTCGTCGCCTGATTTTGCACGCATGATAACATTAACATCTGTTAACGCATCAGCACGCTCTTGAGCAACGCTAACCTCTTGGGCTTCTTCAGCTTCAAGCTCAGCACGACGTGCTTCGAACTTTTCAATGTTAGCTGCAGTAGCTGGCAATGCTTTGCCATGAGGGATAAGAAAATTACGACCGTAACCTGGTTTTACATCGACAGTTTCACCGAGTTTACCAAGGTTGACGATACGCTGTAACAAAATAATTTGCATGAGTCATTCCTAGTTAACGGTTAGCCGTGATGGTTGTCAGTATACGGCAGTAGCGAAAGATAGCGAGCCTGCTTGATAGCAGTAGCTAGTTGACGCTGATATTTAGTAGAGGTACCAGTAATACGGCTTGGTACGATTTTGCCATTATCACTGATATACTGTTTTAGCAATTCAACATCTTTATAATCGATGTAAGTGATGCCTTCAGCAGTGAAACGACAGAATTTGCGACGGCGATAGAAACGTGCCATGAGTATTCTCCTTTAATTAGTCATCACTGTTGTGGTCGTTGTCGTCATTATCATCACGATCTGGACGACGAGTAGTAGCTTTGCGTGCGCGTTTTTCATCGGCATTCTTGGCTAACTGCGACTCTTCAGTGACAGCGTCGTCACGGCGCATAACTAGACTACGAATGATCGCGTCGTTATAACGGAATAATTCTTCAAGTTCAGCTAAAGTATCACCGTCAGTTTCAATATTGAAAAGAACATAATGAGCTTTGTGAATCTTGTTGATAGGGTAAGCCAGTTGACGGCGGCCCCAATCTTCTAGACGATGGATAACACCACCATTATCTTGAACCAACTTGATATAGCGTTCAACCATGCCGACCACTTGGTCGCTCTGGTCTGGGTGTACAATTAACACCACTTCGTAATGTCGCATTTGGACTCCTTACGGATTAGTAGCTATTAACCCTATGTTAATAGCAAGGAGATTTATAAAGTAAGCTCAATCGCCACTAAAACCAGCGGAAAGCTTATTTTATAAAGCGCCATATTATAACAGTAACCACCAATTAATACAAAGTTTAATAAAGGCGGGTTCAAATATGTATATCAACATATTTAGCTGATAAAAAAGCAACGCCGTAGCGCTTCTCTTTTATATGTACCAAAATAGCTTTTTTTGAACTTATCAAATAAATGGTTACTTAATTTTGGGTTGTTTAGCCAACTGACTATTATCTGCTTTAACTACTAGCGTTTTGGCTAACTTATCATGCAAACCAATATTTTCAGGGCTCTTTGAAGCTATATAATAGTGAGCAGCAATAAATACAAAACCTAAAAAATTGGTAAAAGAGAATAATAAGTTATAGATGATAAACAGTAGTAAAGTACGCATACCGACAAGCTTGATAAATGACGGCAAGCGATGAGTAGTCTGATCTACTACTCGAATTCCAGTGATTAGTTTGCCTAACGATTGACCACGCAAGGTAATAAATACCAGTTGTAGTATAAACAACCCAAAAACCAGTACTTGCGACATCATTAACGTACCGCTTGGAATACTCTCCATCAGAGTCATTGAGTACTGATAAGCAGCATCCATATTTTGAATGTCTTGAAATTTAGAGTAGTCCACATCCATTTTGGTCAATGCCAATACTAGCGGAAAAATAGCCAATAGATACATTAAGGCATTGATCGCTGTAGCCAATACTCGTGACATGATGGGTGCAAGTACCACGTTGCCAACAACTTTATCTTTACTTAAAGCAAGCTTGTCAGCGCTGGATTTGTTCAATGAGACATTATTGCTTGGTGCGTGCTGACGATTGGTGGTCATGTCTATTTTAGTGTTAGATTTTGAACGTTCAGGCTTACCATATAGTCTATCAATGGAAAGTTTTTTACCATCCTGACTTTTAGTATTTCCAGAGTCTTCAGGAAATACGGTGACGTTATTGATAATGGAATCGTTAACAATAGGATTGCTAGAGGCAGTGGCAGCTGGACGATACGCATACTGATTAGACGTTAAGTCGCCGATACGTTGCCATTTATCTAAGCCTTCATGCCATACCAAATCATCGAGGGTCACCTCACCAGAGCTCAGCATGATATTGAGCTGCTCTAAATCGTAAGGGCCGGCTTGTACATTATTTCGAGCAAGAAAAATCTGCATAGTTACCTGCGTAGTTGGTTATATCTTAAGTCGCTGTCATTAACCTATAATATTAGGGCGCGTTTATTATTCTCAAGTAGGCGATTTTATAACCATGAGTAAATGCTAAATACGGCTTAGGGTCTGCCTACTATATCATCAAACTAGACGATGATTAGCAAACAAACCCTAAATACAAAATGTATCACTTTAGCTTTTTAGAAGGTTATTTTACTTCTTCGCCTGCTAAGAAGAACCAAGTATCCAGTACAGAGTCAGGGTTTAATGATACTGAACTGATACCTTGCTCCATAAGCCAATAAGCAAGATCTGGATGATCTGATGGACCTTGACCACAGATACCAATGTATTTATCTGCCTTGCGGCAAGCGTCAATCGCCATAGATAGCAGCTTTTTGACGGCAGGATCACGTTCATCAAACAGATGCGAGACGATACCTGAGTCACGATCAAGACCAAGCGTTAACTGGGTTAAGTCGTTAGAGCCAATTGAGAAGCCATCGAAGTGCTCTAGGAATTCTTCAGCAAGTAAGCAGTTGGTTGGTAGCTCACACATCATAATGACGCGTAAACCATTTTCGCCACGTTTTAGACCGTTTTTCTCAAGCAGTTCAATCACTTGCGCTGCCTCGTCAACCGTACGTACAAACGGAATCATGATCTCAACGTTAGTTAAGCCCATGTCATCACGTACGCGTTTTAGCGCTTTGCATTCAAGCTCAAAACAATCACGGAAGTTATCAGAGACGTAGCGGCTAGCCCCACGGAAGCCCAACATTGGGTTCTCTTCTGACGGCTCATACAATTTACCGCCCAAAAGGTTAGCATATTCATTCGATTTAAAATCTGACATACGAACGATAACTGGCTGATCCATAAAGGCAACGGCTAATGTTGAGATACCTTCGACCAATTTATCAA
>JBBSUA010000252.1:0-3818 GCA_038235315.1 Pseudomonadales bacterium
ATGAAATGCAAATCTAAAGGACGCCAACAACAGCAGGGGGTAATATTTCTGTTACCTTTTCTGAAAGCTGCAGGTTGTAAATTCCCTGGTGCATCACCCATTTACAAATGGTAGTTCTGCTTACACCATACTTAGCCGCCAATTGGCGATAGCCAATACCTTCTGTTAAATTTGCGCCAAATACCGAGCGCTTGCGGATCTTGACCATCCATTAACGCCATAATTTGGCGCATATCCTTGGCTATTGCCCACAGCACTAGGGTAGTTGGCTCATCGGTAGCCTTGAGCTGAAATATAATTTTTGCTACTTGTGCACTATTGCCTGCGAGCATCGCATCGGATAAATCAAAGACACTAAACTGCGCGTCGCTCACAAGAGCGGCTTGAAGATCGGTGATATCCAACGCTAAATTATTAGCGCTTGTGATAGGAGAGCTACTATCGTTATCGTTTTTCAATAACTCTGGCGCGAATAGATAAGACAATCGCCATAAGGTTTGATAGGCACTGAGCAGGTGATGCTCCGTATGCGACATTAAAAGCTGCCACGCGTCTTGTGATAATCGCAGTCCGAACTGTTGTGCTTGTACTTGCAACAGTTGTTGGCGTTGGCGTTCATCGTATAAGTTGCAATCTATGATATGACCGTATTGGGTAAAAGGCGCAAACCATTTACTACTTTGGGCGCGGCGGTCTTGCTTGGATGTCAGCCATAATAAACTATTACTATGAGCGCCCGTTTGCGCATCAAGTGCAAAACGTTCTAGCTCTGCAATAATGGCTTTATCCGGTTTGTGGTTACCCGTCACTATCAAGGCACTAGCATCATCGAATAACGAAAGACTACCTAATTCTGATAATACTTCTTGCCAGGTTTTTACTGATACCAGCTCAATACGCTTAATCGCGTAATTTTGTGCGCGCCAATGCGGTCGCAGCGCGTCAATTAACCACTGATGCAACAACGGCTCATCCCCATGCGCTAGCCACAAACCAGCTACCGCAATGGAGGGTTGCAGCAGCTTTGGGTAGGCTTGTATAAAGGACTCTTGCATAGGCTGTGACTATTGGTCTATTAGATAAGCGTTAAGGATTTGGTGCGATTACGGTTGTCGAATTTGTTGCTGAGTCTGTAATCATTTGCGAGGATTGATTGTTACTGCTAGGCGCTACTTTTGGCAATCCGATGGCAACATATTGATCGGTAATACGGCGAGATAAACTGTCATACAACCAATCACGAATCTGACTGCCTTGCTGATCATCAGTACTGACTGACGCCTCATTGTACTGGTAGCTGCGCTCAACTTGGATAGGGTTAGTCAAGGTGACTGGTTGACCATTCTGCACGATTGTATAAGTAACATCAGCAGATAGTACCAAACGAATCTCTGTTAAGACTCCAACCAGCTCATAACGCTTAAAGCGTAAGTTTTTGACTTCAATCTTGGCAATATCCTCTGCATCGATATTGTTTGCAGTGCTATTGGTCGCGCTTTCAATCATAGCTATACCGTCAACGACATCAACACCTAAGGCTTCTAAGCGTCTAGTTAACGGTAGCTTCAATGGAAATGAGGTACGATCATCTTCAATAATAATAGCGGTCTTGGCAACATCAAAACGCAACGGCGCATCATAACCACGCAGCTGGAAGCCGCAGCCCGTTAGTAGACTGGCTGTACCTAATACTGTAACCATTGGCAAAGTCGCAAGCAACGCCGAGGCTATTTTTTTTGCGTAGTATTTTTTTACAGGTGAACAGGCCTGTGTAAATCGATGCTCATACGCCATAACCGCTATCCTTATATTTTATAACACACTAAGCCTAAAAAGCTTAACCTGCGACTACGATATTAACCAGTTTATTCGGTACGACAATCTCTTTTTTGATGTCGCCAGTGATGAATTTGGCAACACTGTCAATCGCACGCGCTTGGGCTTTGAGTTGTTCAGAATCACTATCGGGCGCGACTTCCATTTTGCCGCGCATCTTACCATTCACTTGCACGACCATTGTGATGGTATCTTGTACTAAAGCGCTGGCATCGACGGTAGGATAGCTCATAGTTTTGGTGTCTAGCCCTAATTCTTCAAGTAAGTGTTCGCCTACGTGTGGGGCATATACTGAAAGTATAATGAGTAAGTCAACCAAGGATTCATGCTGTACTTGCAAGTCCATCTCGCTACTGGCGTTAAAGCTACTCAGCGCATTTGCCAATTCCATTAGACTGGATACTGGTGTATTTAATGCCAAACGTTCGCCCAAATCATTATCAATTTTGGCAATCGTTTCATGAGTCTTACGGCGTAAATCTTTAGCCGCTTTGCTTAAGCTGTCAGCATCTAGAGTTGTACTGTTTAAGGTAGCACTGTTCAAATTTGAGTCGGTTAGCGCTTGCATATGCTCAGTGGCTATACGCCAAACTTTTTTAACAAAGTTATAAGGGCCTTTTAGCGCATCGTCTGACCATTCAAGGGTCTGATCAGCAGGCGCAGTGAATAAAGTGTAAAGACGAACCGTATCAGCACCATATTGGTCGATAGTAGTTTGCGGATCGACGCCGTTATTTTTAGACTTCGACATTTTTTCAATTTTACCGATTGTTACGGGCTGTCCGTCAGCTTTTAGCAAAGCTTTAATCGGTTGTCCGCGCTCATCAAAATCAATATCGACATCATGTGGGAAGTAATAGGTCGTACTGCCATCAGCGTTCACACGATGGAAGGTACCTGCTAAGACCATACCTTGAGTCATTAAGTTTTTAAATGGCTCATCGCCTGATACTAAGTTCTCATCGCGCATCAGCTTGTGGAAAAAACGCGCATACAATAAATGCATAACGGCGTGTTCAACACCGCCGACATACTGATCCACTGGCAACCATTTATTAGCGGCAGACTTATTGACCATGTTTTGCGTATCATGCGGGCTAGCAAAGCGGGCATAGTACCAACTAGACTCAACGAAGGTGTCAAAAGTATCGGTTTCACGCTCAGCAGGATTGCCACATTTAGGACAAGTCGTATTAACAAATTCAGGAATGTTTTTGAGTGGATTACCGCGACCATCAGGCACTACATCTGTTGGTAACACCACGGGTAAATCCTGCTCTTCAACCGGAACATTACCACAATGCTCACAGTTGACCATAGGGATAGGACAGCCCCAATAACGCTGGCGCGATACGCCCCAATCACGCAGACGGAATTGGATTTTTTTATTACCTAATTCTAATGGCTCAAGCTTAGTGAGCATAGCCTCAAAAGACTGCTCAAAGTTCATACCATCGAATTCACCTGAATTGATTAAAGTATTACGCTCAGTGTAAGCAAGGTTAGGCTCGGAGCCATCAGCGATTGCCTGCGCTTTTACTGTATCAAAATAATCTACTGGAGAATCGATGACTTGCTTAATAGGCAAGTCATATTTAATAGCGAACTCATAATCACGCTCATCATGAGCTGGCACAGCCATCACTGCGCCTGAACCGTAGCTCATCAATACATAATTGGCGACCCAAACGGGTAGTTTTTTGCCAGTCAATGGATGAGTAACGGTAAGACCCGTAGCCATGCCAATTTTTTCAGCTTTGGCAAGATCAGCTTCAGCGACTGAGCCTGTTTTGCATAGGGCACAGAATTGAGCGATCACGTCATCGTGTTCAGCAGCATACTGCGCCAATGGATGCTCAGCGGCAACCGCCACATAAGTCACACCCATCAAAGTATCAGGACGAGTGGTAAACACATCTAAAGTATTATCTTGTCCTTCAAGCTCGTAAGGAAAATGTACTTCCATACCAGCGCTACGACCG
>JBBSUA010000253.1:0-3817 GCA_038235315.1 Pseudomonadales bacterium
GTATTATCGCCAAGTTGCAATAACGCCTCGACGTTGGTCACATCAGCAACCGCACGTTTATGTGCAGTGTTGGCACCCGCAATAGCTTGGGTTACTTGATAAAACTCTTGTCGATATCGTTTGATCTGCTCAGGATTGATATACACCGTACGGTACGATTTGGACTTGGTAATTTTTTCAATATTTAGATGCCAATCGGTATAAAACGGCTGATCAGTCCCAATGACTACTTCATCTGCGGTCACTTCCACTGGTAAAATATGTTGAGTACGAGCATATTCAAATGACATCAATTGAGTGACAGCAGGCACATCAGTTTTTAGAGGGTCAATGCGTAGTAATGGCATATTCGCTTTGGCTGCAAGCCATTGATTCAGCCACGATAACGTCAGCTTTTGTTCAGGATCGTAACCATTGGGCAATCCAAACTCACCGATAGTCACTAATGGATGCTGCGCTTTATCACGGCGACTGGTCAGTACCAAATTGTAGCTGCGCTGATCAATGACCTTATCGGCGAGTAGCTCATCAAGACACCAACGCAAATCAACGACTATTGAGTACTTCGGAGCGGACATATTTTTCTTCTTCTATTCATTATTATTAAATGGCAAGGTTCTATTCTAAACCGCTTTGTAGTTGATAGTATTCAATCAATAGCTGTCGATTGATACTATCTCTAACTGCCCACTCGTAATCTGGCAAAAGCTAACATCCACCGACTTATAACGCATAACAAATACTTTATCACAGTTATCACGACGATATGCAGGGCGTGGGTCTTGGGCGATTAAGTCTATAATATAGCCTATATCAGACGCTATCAATTGCTGCTGTACTTGATAAATAAGCGTGTTTACCATGGATTGATTGTCATTCTGTTCATTATTAGACACTTCAAAGCTAGTGGCTCTAATACGCGCACTAACATTGCCAGTAGCGTTCACGATTTGCATAAATTGCTGTTGTGCCAGTTCAGTCACTGTTACCGTTAATACTATTGGAGCAGTCGTTGCAAAGCCACTATCTGCCTCGATGTGAGCATCACTATAAGTAACGTAAGGTTTGATATCGATAATAGGAGTGCCATCAATCATATCTGCGCCACTAATAATCAACAGCACTCGCCCCTCTACGATATCAACACGCTCAAGTTTTACCACTGATAGCCCTAGTCCTGAAGGACGATACATACTACGACTGGCAAATACCCCTATCTTTTTATTGCCACCTAATCTTGGTGGACGTACTTGCGCGCGAAACTTATCCTCACTTTTGACATCTGACAATGGCATTTGACTGGTTTTATTTATATCATTGTGATGAAACTGCCAACTGATCCAAATATGGCTGAAATCTGCTAACCCATCAAATGCCGCTGGGACATCATAAGGTGCAATCATTTCGATAATACTGACCAAAGCCACCAAATTTGGCTGCCTTGGCGCACCAAACTTCTGCGATAGTGGCGCACGATGATAGCCTATAATAGGCGAGCTATGATGAGTCATAAAGCCAATTCCAAAGACAATAGAATACTTAGCCATAAGCGAAAATTGATAGTTAAATAGTCATACCAAAGTAGCTCAGCAAGTGATACAAGATTATTCACTAACGATATTCCATTTTATCATGCTAGCCACAGCCTGCTTGACGGATTTTTATTTTAAAGTTTGTTATGATGAGCAGCAATAGCCACTGAGAATAGCTTTCATCTATAAGGTAATGGCAACACTATTCCATTACAAAATAATGATAAAGTATTTATTAATATAAAACTGATTGAATAGCATGTCTTTAATAATGAATCGTATTATTCCTATCGATGAGTGTATTATATAGCGTTCAAATTTAACTGCTCATTTGAAAATATCTATTCTCAGCTGCATAATGACAAACTTTGATTGCAACATTCATTGATAACCACATGCATTTATAACTTAATAATTGTTCAAATCTACTGATGTCGATAGCGACTACTCAACGAGGACTTTATGTCAAAACTTCGCACCGAAACAGTCACAGAGGTTCATCATTGGAATGACGCCCTGTTCACTATCAAAACCACTCGCGACGATGGCTTGCGCTTTCGTAATGGTGAGTTTGCAATGATTGGTATTATTATTGATGGCAGACCATTATTGCGCGCTTACTCTATCGCCAGTCCAAATTATGAAGATCATTTAGAATTCTTTTCTATTAAAGTACAAGACGGCCCTCTAACGTCGCGCTTGCAACATATCAAAGTGGGTGATGAGTTATTGGTCAGCAAAAAGCCTACGGGCACATTAGTATTAGATGATCTATTGCCCGGTAAGCATCTATATATGTTGTCTACTGGTACCGGACTTGCGCCATTTATAGCGTTAGCTCGTGATCCAGAAGTGTACGAGCGCTTTGAAAAAATCATATTGGTACATGGTGTCCGCTATGTAGATGATTTGGCTTATCGTGATATGTTTGAAAACGAGCTGCCCAACGATGAAATCTTTGGTGAGGATTTCCGTAAAAAATTCATCTATTATCCTACTGTCACCCGTGAAGACTTTAGAAATACGGGTCGTATCACTGATTTGATGAAATCTGGCAAATTCTTTGAAGATATTGGCTTGCCTCCAATGAATAAAGACGATGACCGTGCGATGATTTGCGGTAGTATGCCATTTAATGCCGAAGTCTCTGCAATTTTGGATGACTTTGGTTTGACCGTTTCACCACGTATGGGCGTACAAGCGGACTACGCTGTCGAACGTGCCTTTGTCGGTTAAAGAGATACTGATGCAGCCATTATGGCAAAAAAATTGAATTATAATAAATAATTCTTGACCCTTAATATTAGGCTGTTATAATACGCAGCCTATACAGCTAACCCTGTAGCCCAATTCGATAATGTGTAGCAGTAGTCGCATTATCACCTAACACGCCGGTGTGATGGAATTGGTAGACATGACGGATTCAAAATCCGTTGCCTTTATAAGCGTGTCGGTTCGAGTCCGACCACCGGTACCATATTAAAACACCGCTAACGATGAATCGTTAGCGGTGTTTTTTTGTCTTTTTTTTGTCTAATGGAATCTACTTTTACTCAGCATCATCCAATAGCTTATTAAGCGTATCTATCATCTCATCATCTATGATGCTGTCTTCAATATAATTCACTACTTCGTGTATGGTAGTGAGATCCATTTCCCGAATACCTAAATGAGTGAGCTGCTCATTAATAGACTCTAAGCTTTCTGACTGTTCAGAATTACCTAATAGATGCTCTTCAAAGCTATCCTCTTCGAACCAATATATTCTTTCTAGCAGGGAGCTTTTGCCTGTTAAAGTAGAATAGCCATCACCTTGAATAAACAAATTAAACTGGTAAGACAACTCTACATTATTGATAAAAAACGTCCGCTTACAGTCTAAAGTATAGGCTTGTACTTCTTCACCACCTTCACTATCAGTATAGTCTTCTACTGGCTCTTCTTTTATTAACTCCCCCAGTATTTCATAATCCCCTACTTGTATCTTATGATTATAAATAATGCAACAACCAGAAACTGCTTCAAAGATAATGGCACTGATATCTAAAGTATTGTTATCAATATCATAAAAAGCTTTTAAAAAAGGTAAAAACTCAGTGAGCTTATCTTCAGGAACTTCAGTCAAAAACTGTTGCTCATAGATTGTCATCATGTCTTCAGGAGAATAAGTATTAGCAGTATTTGTCTCGTTTCTGCCAGTAGGTTTCAAGGGTATAAGGTTATAGGGGTTATTATTGGTCATTCAGGACTGCCTTGTTATGTAAGTAAGCTTTATTAAATATCGA
>JBBSUA010000254.1:0-3814 GCA_038235315.1 Pseudomonadales bacterium
CAGTCAGAATTGGCTAGGTACTGATGATCAGGGACGCGATGTGTTAGCGCGAATACTTTATGGGTTGCGCGTGTCATTGCTGTTTGGACTGGCGCTCACTTTGGCTGGTGCACTGATTGGGATTATTGTCGGTGCGGTTCAAGGCTACTATGGGGGCTGGGTTGATCTGGCAGGTCAGCGTTTTATGGAAGTCTGGGGCGGGATGCCGCAGCGGTTTATGATTATTATCTTGGTTAGTCTGTTCAGTCCTAGTATTACCGTTTTATTTGCACTGATGCTATTATTTGGTTGGATGGGACTGGTTGGCTTAGTACGTGCAGAATTCTTACGGGCAAGAAATTTTGATTATGTGCGTGCAGCACGGAATTTAGGTGTTGCAGACAGTCAAATCATGCTTCGGCACATTTTACCTAATGCTCTAGCGTCGAGTTTATCGCAATTGCCCTTCATTTTGACGGCTAATATTATTGCGCTGACGGCATTAGACTTCTTGGGTTATGGTCTACCGCCGGGTTCGCCCTCATTAGGTGAGCTGATGGTACAAGGTAAAAACAACCTTGATGCGCCATGGTTGGCACTATCAGGATTCTTTAGTTTAACTTTTATTTTATCGCTACTTATCTTTATTGGCGAAGCGCTGCGTGATGCGTTTGATCCGAGGCGCTCTTAATATGACAATGATGACCGAACGAGACAATCAGCCGCTTCAAAGTAATGTGAACAGCAAAAGTAATGTGAACAGCAACAATGTGCCAATGTTAACGGTAAATCAATTAAGTATTGTCACTGACGCAGGCGTGACATTGGTTGATAAGCTGTCTTATCAGCTGAGTCAAGGTCAGACGCTCGCTATCGTTGGTGAGTCAGGATCTGGTAAGTCGATTGCCAGTTTGGCATTATTAGGATTATTGCCGGACAATCTGATAGTCAGTGGAGATGTGCAACTGTCAGGGCAAGGTAAACTATTAATAGCTAATGACAGTGCGCGAAATAAAGTATTGCGTGCGATTCGTGGTCAACGTATCGGTATGATATTTCAAGAGCCAATGACCGCCCTTAATCCTTTACATACCGTTGCTAAGCAAATTGCTGAATCTCTGCGCCTTAGCGGCGTCCCTAAAAAGCAATGGCGCGTGCAAACGATTGCACTGCTCAATAATGTCAATATTACCGATCCTGAGGATAAGTTGAGCCGCTACCCACATGAGTTATCAGGTGGACAGCGCCAGCGTGTGATGATCGCAATGGCGTTAGCACAGCAGCCTGATATCTTGATTGCCGATGAGCCAACGACTGCGCTTGATGTAACGTTGCAGCATGAGATTTTAGCGCTACTTAATGACCTCAAGCGCGAGCACAATATGGCGATGATTCTTATCAGCCATGACCTTAATCTGGTTAGGCGGTATAGCGACGATATTATTGTTATGCGTCAAGGGCAGACGATTGAGCAGGGGAATACGGCTACCATTTTTGCTCATCCAGAAGCGGACTATACGCGCACTCTAATGCAGCAAAACTTTGGAGAAGCACTGACAGTAGACAATCATACTCAGGACAATCAAACACCAGTGCTGCAAGTGACTAACTTACAAGTACAATTCCCTGTCGAAAAAAGCCTATTTGGCGGTACAAAGCGTTGGTTTGAGGCGGTAAAAACGGTCAGTATGACTTTGCAAACGGGACAGGCCTTGGGCATAGTCGGTGAGTCTGGCTCCGGTAAAACGACGATTGCATTAGCATTAAGCCAACTGCTGAGCAATCAGGCAAAAGTTAGTGGTCAGATAGTGGTTAATGGTCAAGATATTACCGTATTGTCTAAGAGTGAGTTACGCAAATTCCGCGCACAAATTCAGATGGTGTTTCAAGATCCATTTGCCAGTATTAATCCGCGTATGACGGTAATGCAAATCATCGAAGAAGGCTTGTTAGTACAAGGTATCGATAAAATATCGCGGCAGCAGGCAGTGATAGACAGCCTAGAGACTGTACATCTGCCAAGCGAATTTGCGCATCGTTATCCACATGAGTTGTCAGGTGGTCAACGGCAGCGAGTAGCGCTAGCAAGAGCTTTGGTTATGCAACCGCGATTGTTAATCCTAGATGAACCAACCTCCGCCCTCGATAGCACTACCCAAGTCACTGTAGTTAATCTACTACGTGAAATTCAACAGAAACTTCAGATTAGCTACGTTTTTATTAGTCATGATTTGAAGGTTGTGCGTGCCTTATGCCAACATGTCATGGTGCTAAAGGAGGGTGTATGTGTTGAATCAGGAACTACTGAAGCACTCTTTAATCATCCGCAGCACGATTATGCTAAGCGCTTGTTACAGGCGAGCATAATGTAGTTTAAGTGATATAACGCAAGTGATACGGATAAATGAAGTAGCCTAAGCATATAAAATGATGTTTTGATGCTTTTGGTGTCTAAAAGAGAAAAATATAAAGCCTGTGAACCTCTAAATTTTATGAAAATGGTTTTTTATATAATTTAGCTTAACTACTTATTTAGTTATCATTGTTAAGATTACGTTATAGAGCCAATAGTAACTTTAGGGTAATATTACATGTTGTAAATATATAACAGTTTAGGAATATTTCGGTGATACCAAAGGGTTATTATAGGTATATAAAATTATTTCTAGGAGATTCTTATGAACTTCAAATTAAGCGCCAAAACTGTTGGTATGGCGATAATAGCGAGCAGTGCTCTTTACGTAGGTTGTGCCTCTACCGAAAACAGCCCTACTGTGAAAAATCCTACCGCAGCCAATCCTTATGCACCTACGGATCCGAACCTAGCTGTCGCTACTGTAGCTGGTGGCTGTTTTTGGTGTGTTGAAGCAGGTTACGAAAAAATACCTGGCGTAGTAGAAGTCGTCTCTGGCTACACTGGTGGCCAAACTGAAAACCCAACTTACAGCATGGTATCGTCAGGTAGTACTGGTCATACTGAAGCTGCGCAAGTATATTATGATCCAACGAAAATTACTTATAACGGTATCGTAAATGCACTTTGGCGGATTGCAGATCCTACTGATGACAAAGGTCAGTATGTAGATCGAGGTACTCAGTATCGTCCAGCTATATTCTACAATAATCAGGAAGAGAAACAGATAGCAGAAGCCGCTAAGCAAAAGCTGCAAGCTTCTGGTGTGTATAAGAAGCCAGTAGTCATTGAAATCGTCCCTGCGAGCACCTTCTATCCCGCTGAAGAATATCATCAGGATTATTACAAGAAGAATCCACTACGCTATAAGGCCTACACATTTAACTCTGGTCGCTATCAATTTATCGAAAGCGTATACGGCAAAAATTATGAGCTAGACTTTACTCAGTTTAAGCCTGCAGCTGACAGTGTGAAGCAAGCAAGTTCAAGTAAAGCGATGAGTACTGAAGCGAGTGCGGGTTTCAATCCAGCTACCTTTGTGAAGCCAACTAAAGCCGAACTAAAAAAATCATTGAATGATATGCAGTATAAAGTCACTCAGGAAGAAGGTACTGAGCGCGCCTTTAGCAATGAATACTGGGATAACAAAAAACCTGGTTTATATGTTGATGTGATATCGGGCGAGCCACTGTACTCTTCACGTGATCAATTTAAATCAGGAACCGGTTGGCCTAGTTTTATCCGTCCGTTGAATGCTAACGTGGTCGTTGAAAAGGCAGATCGAGGTATCTTTGGTACACGTACTGAAATCCGTAGCCGTTACGCAGATTCACATGTCGGTCACGTATTTGATGATGGTCCAGCACCTACAGGCAAGCGCTATTGCATGAATTCAGCAGCGATGCGTTTCATTCCGTTAGC
>JBBSUA010000255.1:0-3812 GCA_038235315.1 Pseudomonadales bacterium
CTGATCGAGGCAAGCCTATTTTTGACTTCATTAAGGTACCTGAGTTTCGAGCGTACTATCAGAGTATATCTATAAGTGCGACACGTAATGAGGGTGTGCACATGGCGTCATGGCAAGACCCTAAGCGGTATCTTAAATGCAAGCTTACCCCTTTTGGCGATAATAAGCTTTTGATTATCTATGATGTGACGCGGATGCACCATCTAGAGCAAATGCGTCGCGATTTTGTAGGAAATGTCTCTCATGAACTGCGAACACCATTGACCGTATTAATGGGTTATCTTGAAAATTTTTCAGACCATGAGGATATGACACCGCAGTGGCGGCGCGGTTTTGAGCTAATGACTCAGCAAACCGCCCGTATGAATAGAATTATTAACGACTTGTTGCTGTTGTCCAAAATTGAAATCGAAGAGTCTCATGAGCAACGCTACATTGATATGACCAAGCTCCTTACCCAAATATACGATGATGCGCAGGCTTATAATCAAGAATACGGGCATATCATTCACTTGCATCTAGACACTTATGATGGATTGTATGGCTCGGAGATGTATCTCAACAGCGCTTTATCTAACTTGATAATCAATGCCATTAAATACACCCCAAAAGGGGGCAATATATCAATCAGTTGGACAAAAATGTCTAACGGCTGCTGTTTTGCCGTCACAGATGATGGGATCGGTATTGCAGCAAGTCATATCGAACGTTTGACTGAGCGTTTTTATCGTGTCGACAGTAGTCGCAGCCGCGCTACAGGCGGTACAGGTTTGGGATTAGCAATTGTTAAGCACGTATTACATCAGCATAATACTAACCTGCATATTAAATCTATCGAGGGCGTAGGCTCTACGTTTAGTGTTCATTTTCCTATATCACAAGTTCGGACACCGCCTGAAATAAAGCCATTAGATAATGGCTTATAGTTATTATTTTTTCACCAACAATGGATAGGGATTGACCGCGCGACCATTGATATAGATACCATAATGTACATGCGGTGGCGTGCCTTTAGCATTACCACTATTGCCAACATAGCCAATAGTATCTCCTACCTCGATCCACTCGTTGAGACTGATATCAGCATAGTTCTCCAAGTGCGCATAATAATGTCCAGCGCCACCCGGTCCAACAATGACCACCACACGACCGCCCAATCTATCATCACCAATTTTGCTCACCACTCCATGGGTCGTTGCTTGGATCGGAGTATTACGAGGTGCAAAGATATCTATTCCCTCATGACTACGACCTTCGCTACGCGCGCCGCCCCACGTATCGGTCAAATGCTGACCCGGCAGCGGACTGGGCAAACTGTTCTCTGTTGGTAGCGGTTGTTGGAGTAGATTGACCTGCTGCCATTTGGCTACCACAAATCGTTGTGATTGTTGACTGATACTGGGAAGTAATTTATCAAACACAAACAACATGCCTAATAAAAGGAGTGATCTTACTAATAGTTTTATTAAACGAATTATAATTGAAGGCTTAGAAGGTTTTGGTAAAGGAGGCGGCTGTTGAGGTAGCATTGCTCTTTCTCTGAAAGTCTTATTGAATGGTATAATATAACTTTTATTCTATGCCAATTTTGCTATTTTATAACTGAGATTTAATAAAAAGTTCTATAGGATTTTATGTCTTTTATTTTAGCCATATATTTTTGGCAACTAACATTACTGGCTCTTAATAATGATTGATTCTGCAACTGCACTTATTATTGATACTGAAACTGACCAAGGTCGAGACCCAAGACCTGTTCAAGTCGCGACTATCAATGTGGCTACTGGCTTTGAGTGGATGAAATATTTTAATAGTGGTCGCTCCATATCGCCGATCGTCATTAAGATTCATGGCATCACCGACGACGATGTCGCTGATTGTGAGCGCTTTAATTTAGACCAGTTTGAGCTACCAGAATATCTGATTGGGCACAATGTGCGTTTTGACTGGCGAGTGATTGGCAGCCCATCGGCTAAGCTCATTTGCACCGTTCGGCTTGCGCGCGTCGCGTTTCCAGAGTGGCATGCTTACGGACAGTCCAAATGTATCGAGCAGTTATTGGGCAAGAGTGAGGCGAATAAGATGACTATCGCGGCTCACGATGCGCTAGGTGACGCACGAATGTGTTACTTATTATATCAAGCCTGTTGCGTGCGTTTAGAGATTGAGCCGACTGATTTTGTCGCTGCACACAAAATATCAAACACTGCGAATCCAGTGGGAAAAATGCCATTCGGAAAGTATAAAGGACGATTGATTAAAGATGTGCCGATCGACTATATCAAATGGATGATAGGCAATATCCATAACCTGCAGCCATCATTACATACCGCTTTGACAGCGCGCATAAAAGCGGAAGTATTAGAAAGCGCAAAACCTAACTAGGCGATATAAATATATAGTCAGATAAAAATAAAAATGTTATGAGAATTTTAACGCGCTATTGTTATAAATTTTACTGGCGTGCTGAGTTCTCAGAGGCTGCGCAAAATTCATACCAATAGCGCTATAACACTCTTGTAGTAAACTCACTATACCGTACGTATCTGTTTTATTAAGTAGCAATCCATTTGTCCTGTATTAATTACGTAGAGATAAATCGTCGATAACGCGAGACGACATGGCTTGTGGTAATATAAATAACAAGGTTTACTACAGTTGTATCAGTCTATGACAGACTAAATTATAATAAATAGCATAGCAAATTCACAAAAATTTAAGGGCACAATATGCAAATGAAGATTAACAATGAAACTTACGAAGTTATTACCAGTCAAGATATTACCCACATTGAAAAAGCAGTAGACAGATCGTCGCTGGCTATGCCATTAGTGGCTGTATATTGTGGGTCGCGTTTGGGTAATGACGAAGTTTATGAACAAGCAGCGCGCGAGTTAGGTAGTGCTCTAGCAGAAAGTGGAATGGGATTGGTATACGGTGGCGCGAGTATTGGTCTGATGGGCGCGGTTGCCGACGAAGTGATTAATGGCGGCTCACAAGTAGTTGGGGTTATTCCAACCTTTATGCTCAAACATGAGATTGCTCATGAGGGTCTAACACGTTTGCACTTGACCGATACGATGCACACTCGCAAGACAGTCATGGCTGAATATGCTGATGCTTTCATCACCTTACCCGGTGGTCTTGGTACTTTAGAGGAAATTATGGAAATAGCCACATGGCGACAGTTGTATCAGCACGAAAAACCAATGATCATCTTAAATATTAATGGATTTTACGATCGTTTGATTGAACATTTAAAGTACACAGCTGAGCAAGGCTTTATGAAGCAAGAAGACCTTGCTCGACTGGTGATTTGTAATAGCATTGCTGAAGCTATTGATCTATTAAAGACGGTAGTCAGCATCGATGAAACGGTTAATACAGGCAAAATGATAGGTAATTAATCAATGATTATTAAGCAATAGATACGGCTTAATAACTAAAACATTCAATAAGCAAAAGGGCATGGATTAATAATCCATGCCCTTTTGTCGTTTTTGATAGTGCTAATGTTAAAGTTAGACAGTAGCTAAAGTTAAGCTATTTAAAGCCGCTTCACGAACACTGTGATTGACATGCGCCATAGCGGTAGGAAAACCTCGCTGATCAGCCAATATTGACGCTAAAGCATCAATCGTGGTGCTGTCATTATGAGCCAAATACTCCCAATCATGCGCATACCGATCAAGATTGTTAGGCAAGTCCTTAGCTAGTATTCCAAGCTCAATCAACTCATCAACGATCTCATCAGCGGCAATCAAGGTTGATGATGCTTTGACATTCTCAGCCCGTGCGTAGTGCAAGTGAGA
>JBBSUA010000256.1:0-3800 GCA_038235315.1 Pseudomonadales bacterium
CGCTATTTTTTATGCCTAATTTTCTATACTTATAGTCAATGAAAAGTAATCTCTACACATCACATACTGCTGATATAAATTTTTCTTGCTTGCTGTGCCTACGCAGACAAAGGCTGCAAAAAACTTATATCAGCAGTACCGTAGCGTTTTTAAGATAATGGCGTTAAATCTAAATAATAGACCTAATTCTTTATTATTACCCCAAAATCACGTATAATGCGCGCCTGTGTCGACTATTTAGGCTTTTTAAGTCAAGTGGCACAAAAAAGTGCAGTTGATACAATGGTGGATTGGTCGCAAATCCACAGAGTTATCAGCTGACGCTTCATTTATCTTTTTATAGGATTATACCCATGAGCACTAATCATTTTGAACTAAATGCGGTTGATCGTTCTGCAGAACAGCAAGGTAAAGGTGCGAGCCGCCGCCTACGCAAGCAGAATCTTGTTCCTGCTATTATCTATGGTGGTAACCAAGAGCCAACCTCTATCTCTATTAAGCATAACGAGTTAGTAAAGGCGCTTGAATTTGAAGCCTTTTTCTCTCACATTTTGACTATTACTGTCGATGGCGAAGCGCATCAAGCGGTTATCAAAGATCTACAGCGCCATCCAGCAAAAGGCTTTCCAATGCATGCTGATTTCCAGCGCGTTGTGAAAGGTCAAAAAATCACCATGAATGTTCCTATGCATTTCTCTGGTCGTGAAGATGCACCTGGTACCCTTAAAGGTGGCATATTATCAACACTAGTATCAGATATCGAAATCTCTTGCATACCGTCATTGTTACCTGAGTATCTAGAATTAGATGTTTCTGGTATGGAAATTGGTGATTTATTCCGTTTATCAAACATCAAGTTACCTGAAGGC
Organism: Pseudomonadales bacterium; assembly: GCA_038235315.1. Lineage (GTDB taxonomy): Bacteria > Pseudomonadota > Gammaproteobacteria > Pseudomonadales > Moraxellaceae > Psychrobacter. The sequence goes on from JBBSUA010000256.1 coordinate 870, forward strand.
GTTGTTATCAACGAGCTTGAGCTTGAAGATGGTCATGACCGTACTATCGTGAACATGCAGCCACCTACCGTTGAAGAAGTTGACGAAGTTGATGAAGACGTCGATGCTGCTGACGTTCCAGCAACTGAGCAAGATAGCGACGGCGATGCTGCTGACGAAAATCAAGATAAAGACGGCGAATAATATAGCCTAGATTGTCATTCAGTGCTTTATTGAGTACGCTATGACAAAAGGTTAGTTCAGTCAGAAAACAGCAGGGGATAGCTATCTCCTGCTGTTTTTGTAATTAGGTTTTGAAAAGATAATTGCCACCATTTGCAAAAGCTTAAGGTTATTTTTTCAAAGCTTAATTTAGAAAGCTTGCCAGCTATCAATTTTTAAACAGAGTACGGTTATGTCCATAAAGCTTATCGTTGGTCTTGGCAATCCTGGTCAAGAATATATGTTTACTCGTCATAATGCTGGGTTTTGGTTTGTGCATCATTTGGCGCAACAGTTCAATATTACGCTCTCCCCTGACAAAAAGTTCCACGGGGTCACTGGTCGCGGTCAAATTCATGGGTCTGATGTACGCTTATTATTGCCACTAACTTTTATGAACAAGTCCGGTCAGTCAGTCGTACCGATGGTGAATTTTTATAACATCAGTAATGATGAATTATTAATCGCTCATGATGAGCTTGATATCCCTGCGGGCAGTATTAAGCTTAAGACAGCGGGCGGTCATGGTGGACATAACGGTCTGCGTGATATCACCCCGCATATCGGTAACGACTTTCATCGTCTGCGCGTGGGTATTGGTCATCCGGGACACAAGTCTAAAGTCAGTGGGCATGTGCTCTCTAAAGCATCACCTGATGAGCAGATCGCTATTGATAGCGCACTAACGGCAGCTTTTGAAGCATTACCGTTATTGTTAGAGGGTAATATTGATCGCGCACGCGAGAAAATTAATAGTTTTAAACTACCTGATTGATAGGGTATGATATGCCCTGTTTAAAAAAAGCTCTTTTATTGATTTGAGCGACTGCTAAATGGTTCTGATTATTTAGCTTAGTCTATATGGCTAACACATGCATACAGCTAATAAATATAAACAGTCCTTTTGGCTCCAAGCAATCACATTCTGATAACTTCTTAGACTTTTTATTAGAATTTGATTTTCTCAATTCTGTCCCCATTAACGCTTTAGCTTATTCGTTCAATATCAATTACTTAATATCAGTTACACTAAGGAAGCAATCTATGCTACTTAATATGCTTAAATGCAAATTGCACCGCGCTCGTGTCACCCATGCTGAGCTACACTATGAAGGCTCATGTGGTATCGATAGCGATTTATTAGATCTTGCAGGCTTACGCGAGAACGAATCTATCGATATCTATAATGTCACTAATGGCAAACGCTTTCGCACTTATGCGATCCGCGCTGAGGCCGGTTCAGGCATTATTTCATTAAATGGCGCTGCTGCTCATATGGCAGATATAGGCGATATCGTTATCATTTGTGCTTACGCGCACTTCGATGAAGTCGAAGCGTCAACTTATGAGCCAAAGCTAGTATATTGTAATGAAGATAACACGGTAAAAGACACGGCAAACATTATCCCAGTACAAGTGGCTTAATAATTATCACTGCTTAAAGTCTTAAACCCTTACTTTTAATAGTAAATTTTTTAGCTATTAATTAACAAATACTAAACAATTAACGAAAAAATTAAAGGTATTCTTATCTCTCCATAGAGAACCTATACTTGCATAGAAGCTGAGTCTGAAAAGAGACTCAGCTTTTTTTTGTCTGTTTATCAGCGTTCTTGTTATATTTTTTACTTATAAGGAGTCATTTTTATGTGGTTGGCAGTGGTTGCAGTAATCATTGGACTTGCAATTTTAGTATGGAGTGCTGATGTCTTTATTGATGGTGCGGTAGTCTTAGCAAATAAGCTGAATGTTCCTAGCTTTTTGATTGGGGTTGTCATTTTGGGTTTAGGAACCTCAGCACCGGAGATGGTAGTATCAGTATTGGCCGCATTAGAGGGTAGTCCAGAGCTGGCATTAGGTAATGCTTATGGCTCCAATATTATCAATATTGCCTTAGTATTGGGGGCGACTGTATTGATAAGTCCGATCATTATTCGTAAGAGCATCATCAATCGTGATATGCCACTATTGATATTCGTAACCGCCGTGGCAGCATGGCAGTTAAGCGATGGAACATTAAGTAATACTGATGGTATCGTGCTCATAGCACTCTTAGTAGTTGTGTTAGGCATTCAGATTGTATTGAGTCTACGTGAAGGCAACCATGAGCATGAAGAGGATACTGTAGCAGAAACCACAGAAGCTGAACACAGCATGGCACGTGGTTTAGGTAGGTTATTTCTTGGTTTGTTTGTATTAGTGTTAAGTTCGAGAGCTATCGTTTGGGGTGCTGTTGAGCTAGCCACATTATGGGGTTTAAGTGAGTTGATTATCGGCTTAACTATCGTGGCTGTCGGTACTTCATTACCTGAATTAGTGGCCAGTATCTCTGCTGCACGTAAGGGCGAGCATGATATGGCCTTAGGTAATATTATCGGCTCTAATATCTTTAATACCTTAGGTGTCGTCGGACTGGCAGCGCTCATCGCCCCTATGACACCAAATGCCATTATCTTGTCACGCGATATAGTGGTTATGGGTCTATTGACGCTATTGCTGTTTGCAATGTGTCTGTTTGCCTATAAGACTAAGCGTAAATTTGCTCGTGGTTCCGGTATCACTTTGATACTGTTCTTCGTCGGTTATACCTTTTTACTTATTCGCACGGCTAGTATGTAACTGTTATTAAAAAAGCACTAGTGTATGAATGCTAATATATGAAAGCTAGCGCACAAATACCGTCATTTAAGAATCTTGAGCTAAGTTTTATTTTGCTTACGGTTTTTAAAG
>JBBSUA010000257.1:0-3793 GCA_038235315.1 Pseudomonadales bacterium
GGGCACCGCTGCAAGACCCATACCGTATCTAACACTGCTTATCGAGGTTTTGGTGGCCCGCAAGGTTTGCTAACTGCTGAATACATGATGGATCATATCGCTTATACGTTAGGCAAAGATCCCTTACAAGTGCGCATGGCGAACTTATATCAGAACGGTCAAAGCACTCACTATGGGCAGCCAATTGAGCATTTTGATCTGGTCACTATTATTGATAATTTAGCCACAGACTGCGAGTACGAGAAGCGCCGTCAACAGATTGCGGCAGCTAATCAGAAAGCTGAAGCAGAAGGCAGTGATAAGCGTTTAGGTCTTGCCTTAACGCCAGTAAAGTTTGGCATCTCGTTTACTGTACAGCATCTCAATCAAGCTGGTGCTCTAGTGCATATCTATACTGACGGCACTATTCAGATCAATCATGGTGGTACTGAGATGGGACAAGGGCTATATATAAAAATAGCTCAAATCGTCGCCAATGAATTTGATGTGGATTTGGACACCGTCAAAGTAACCGCAACGCGCACCGATAAAGTCCCTAATACTTCACCAACTGCTGCGTCATCAGGTACGGATATCAATGGTAAAGCCGCTCAAAACGCTTGTATTACTATCAAAGAGCGCATGGTGGAGTTTGCGGCTGAGCATTTTGAAGTAGCCGCTGCTGAGATACGCTTTGAGAATAATCATGTCTATATTGGCGATAAAGAAGCGCTTACTTTTGCTGAAATGACATTACTCGCCTATCAACATCGCGTGAGTCTGTCGTCAACGGGCTACTACAAAACCCCAAAGATATTCTATGATCGCTCAAAAGCGTGGGGTCGTCCGTTCTTTTATTTCGCCTTAGGTGCATCGTGTTCTGAGGTTGAAATTGATATTTTAACGGGCGAATATAAAGTATTACGCTGCGATATCTTGCACGATGTTGGGCAATCCATTAACCCCGCTATTGATATTGGTCAAATTGAAGGTGGCTTCGTTCAAGGTATGGGCTGGCTTACCGCTGAAGAACTTACTTGGGATAAAAAAGGCAATTTAGCTTCTAACAGTGCAGCCAATTATAAGATCCCAACTGCTCATGATTTGCCAAAGCAGTGGAGCGTCAAACTGTTCGATCGCAAGAATGAAGAGCAGACTATTTATAATTCTAAAGCCGTTGGCGAACCACCGTTTATGCTAGCCGCTAGTGTTTGGTGTGCTATTAATAATGCAATCGCAAGCTTAGCAGATTATAAGAAAAACCCAGAGCTGACTATGCCAGCAACCCCAGAAGCCGTATTGAAAGCAGTGATGCGTATGCAAGGTCAAGAATGGGAGATTGCCTCTAAGGAAGATGCTGACACTATTGAAAGCTTAACGCCAGCTGATGATGACTGTGGTATTGATGATGATCGAGTACTGCCACAGCAAGTGCCTCATGGTAAAGATATTAATCCACTAGAAGTTGAAGGTAAGCTGGTTGATGAGCAGCCTGAAGCGATAGAAAATCCTAATGTGTCAACGGCTAGAGGTCCTGCACACAGTGAATGATCTATCAAAAAAGCCAACATCCCCTAAACGGTGGTATGACGGACTAGCGCAATACCAGCAGCAAGGCGTGTCGCATGTTTTGGCGACGGTCGTTGCGGTTAATGGCTCAGCACCGCGTGCGCTACAAGCTAAAATGATTGTGACGCTTGATGGGAGTTGTGACACGCTTGGTGGTGGTGGTCTTGAGCATGACGTGATGGCGACAGCTAGGCAAATGCTTAATGGTGAGCCAGAGGCAGAGGTATTAGCCAGCGCTAAGCCGTCAAAGAATACTAAATCTGAAAAAGCTAAAGCCGTACGCCGTGATGCCGTTTATACCAAACATTATCCACTGGGTGCGAAATTAGCGCAGTGTTGTGGCGGTAGTGTCACCGTGATGTTTGAGTGCTTTAATGTGACGCCACCGATGTCAATATTAGTATTTGGGGCAGGGCATGTGGCAGCAGCATTGATGACTATCCTTGCAGAATTACCTTGTCAAGTTGACTGGGTAGACAGTCGCCCTGAGATGTTTGAGCGTTATTTAACAAACGAGTCTACAGCTGTAGACAGCGAAGCCAGTTATCAACTGCCAGCGCATATTCGAGTGCATATTGATGAGGATCCTGTTGATTTTGTTAGACCGTTTATTGAGCCGTGTATAGTACAGAGCCGTCAGCTGGCACAAAGCAGTCAGCTGGCACAAAACAGTCAGCGCTTTATCTTAGTGATGACGCATGACCATAGTTTGGATTTTGAGTTAGTACGTGCCGCTTTAGACACTTGCACTGCGCTCAACAACGATACTGATAATGCTGTGAGCGCTGATGACAATGCACCACTATCAATGCCTTACATTGGCTGTATCAGTTCGGCAACTAAAGCCAAGCGCTTTAGAGATCGTCTGCTTCAGCGCGATTACAGTGAGAAACTGGTCGATAAAATCACGATGCCTATTGGACTAACGCTGGGTGGCAAAGAGCCAATGGCGGTTGCGGTATCTATTGTCGCCCAGATTTTGCAGCAGTACCATAACCCTTAAAGTATGAATTTTAATGCTCCAAAATTAATTTATTAAATAATATCATTGGCAGAATTTTTAGCTTAGTTAGCCGTCATTTTATACGAGCTGCGTTGAGTTAATTTGTGCCCACATTATGATAATTATGGCTAATTAATAGATTTATTAGCCTTTAAATGACAACTATTACTTATTAACGTGAGATACCCTTATGACTATTCATATTTATCAGGCTCAATTATTGCACTATCTGACCGAAGATGATGTCGCTCGTAGGACTGTGCTAACAAATGCCGCAGATTCTGGCTCACAAGATGATTTATATAAAACTGTAAATGTTGATAAAAATACAGTGCTAAATCCAGTTATCAAAGGGGTGACTGTCTATCCTGAGTACATCGCCAGTGGTGCACTGGTCGTCAATGATTCAACGGGTCTAGTTGTGGATTATGGCAGTAGCGAGGCTATGTTAGTCAATTACGCTAATGATCAACAAGGGCGTGAGCCAGTAAAGATTCATGACTGTAAGCATAAGCTTATCATGCCAGGCTTTATAGATACTCATGTGCACTATCCGCAGATAGATATGATTGCCTCTTATGGTGAGCAATTACTCGATTGGCTCAATAACTATACGTTTGTCACTGAAGCCAACTTCGGTGATCCAAAAGTTGCGCATGATACTTCAAAGTTCTTTTTAAACCAGCTATTTGCTAACGGTACGACTAGCGCCATGGTATTTGCAACCAGTCATCCTGAGTCGGTTGAAGCTTTCTTTACAGAGAGCGAGCGTCTTAATACGCGGATGATCACTGGTAATGTATTGATGGATCAAAACGCTCCTAAAAATCTGTGTGTACCGACTGAGCAGGGTATTCGCGATAGCCAAAATATCATCGATAAATGGCATGGTCGTGGTCGTCAGCATGTGGCTATTACGCCACGTTTTGCGATTACCTCAACGCCAAAACAGTTGCAGATGACTGGCGAATTATATGCCAATTACGACGATGTCTATCTCCAGACCCATCTGGCCGAAAACCGTGATGAAGTTGCTTTTGTGCGTGAGCTTTATCCCAATCATAAAGGCTATCTTGATGTTTATGCCGACATGGGTTTACTCGGTCGCTATACAACGCTGGCGCATGGCATTTACCTTGAAAAACCAGAGTACGATATCCTGCGTGATACTGGTACCCAAATTGCTCACTGCCCAACGTCTAACTTATTTTTGGGTAGTGGGTTATTCGACTTATCCAATAC
>JBBSUA010000258.1:0-3791 GCA_038235315.1 Pseudomonadales bacterium
ATTGCCCAAAGTCGATATGTATAGCTTATCTAACTGGCGTATGGCCTGTCAGAATCTTAAAGCCACTCAGTTATTAATGCCAACTTTAGAGACTGCGGCACTGTTCGATCCGCATCACAATCAAGAGCTGGCGATCGGCTTCAAAGAAGCGTTTAGTCAGCCCGTCTTTGCCCTACGTATCGGTGGCAATGACCTATTTGCCGCACTGCGTTTGCGTCGTCCTAAAGACAGTATTATCTATGACACGCCGATTGGCACGCTTGCCTATCAGCTGCTTGGCTGCTTTGTACCCCATGGTTTTTATTTGTCCGCGCCCGTGTTCGAGTACTTAGATCAACCCATGTTATTTATGCAAGAGCTGAATCGTGATGTCAATTTAGGATTGGTGGGCAAAACCGTTATTCATCCGAGCCAAATTGCATTAGTACAGCAAGCATATTGTGTACCAGTCAGTATGCTTGATGAGGCGCAAGCCATATTGCATAGTGAAGCCAAAGCTGTCTTTAAGTATAACAATACGATGCTAGAGCCTGCTACTCATCGCGCTTGGGCAGCTGAGGTTGTCAATCGTGCTGAAGTGTTTGGAACGATTAATGATGGTCATAGTGATTATAAGCCGCTGCTTTAGCGTTCAAGCATAGTCATAAGCATAGTCATTATAAATTTAAAAAAGCTGCTATCATAACTGTGATAACGGCTTTTTTAATATCCGTCTTAAAGCTTACTTATCAGACTAAACACAACTATCTAAGAATTTACTGATAACGGTATTAACTTGCTCCGGCTCTTCAACAGTGGCAGTATGCCCTGCACCTTTTATAACCGCGAACTTTGAGCCCGCAATGGCAAAGTGTATTCGCTCAGCTTTTGGATAAGGAGTTGCGGCATCTTCGTCACCGACTACGATAAGCGTTGGCGTGTTAATCTTACCCAACTCCTCGTATACACCCTTACGCTCAATCACACCCTCGGTTGCTTTAGTCACACCAGTTTTATGATTACTCTCCAACATTTTTAGCCACTCTTTACACTCTGCTTTGCGTGACTTATCTGTCAAAAAAGTGCTGCCAAACATAATAGGCATGACTTTTTTACTCACTCGTTTCATACCTAGCCAGCGGATAGCCGTTACCAGCTTACGGTATTTAGGAACATTATCAGGCGCTTCAGGATCCGCTGACGTCTCTAATAGTATGAGTGAAAGTAGACGCTCAGGATATTTAATAGCAATACGCTGAGCTACAAATCCGCCCATTGATAAGCCTATAAAATGACACTTGTCTATATTCAGCGCATCTATTAAGGCTATCGCATCCTCAGTTAGGGTATCCATGTCATAGCCATCTTTAGTGATCTCTGACTGACCTTGTCCACGGAAGTCAAAAGCGATACAGCGATAGTCTTTTTGGAAGTATGCGACTTGCTTATCATACATTCTCGTACTCCATAGCAGCCCATGGGCGAATACCAGTACCGGCTTGACCGTATCATTTGGGGCACTGTCCTCATAATAAATATCAGCATTATTAACAGTAATATTTGGCATAGTAACGTCCTTGTGTATTGACTTAAAAAATGAAACGATAGATCAGTAACTGCTGTGCGTGTACTGATACTGGTTTTTTAGCATAGTGTAGAAGCTATCTGTTTGATAGCAAAATTTTTGAACGGGAAGTCTTATAGTTAAAAATTAGTGGTTTACAGGTGCATAAAAGCTCATTTAATAAGCACTCTAAACTGCTATAGTAATCAAAAATTAAATCACATCTTGCACTCAAACTATACTAAGGAAATATTATGTCGCAGCCTGCCGTTGATTATCAGGTGGATGGTCATATCGCCACTATCACTATGAATGATCCAAAGACCCTAAATGCCTTTAGTACCTTACTCAAAAACGCGATGATGGCTGCCTTAAATCAAGCAGATAATGACGAACAAGTACGAGTGATTGTCTTGCAAGGCGCAGGCAATAACTTCTCGAGCGGTGGTCATATTGGCGAGATGTTAGAGAACGGTATGGAAAGCGAGGCATTGTCTGACAAGCTTAACTTTATGGTGGGCGAAGTGGCTGAGATGAGTTTGAAACTGCGCAATATTCATAAGCCGATTATTGCTAAATTAGAAGGTGCAGTGGCTGGTGCAGGCATGAATCTAGCTTTAACCTGTGACTTTCGTATCGCCGCTGATAATGCCAAATTCGTACAAGCCTTTGTTAATATCGGTTTAGTTCCTGACGCAGGTGGTATCTATTTACTTAATCAGCTCATTGGCGTGGCTAAGACCACTGAAATGGTAATGCTCGGTGATAAGCTTACATCGGAAGATATGGCAAGTTTAAATTTAGTCAACACTGTGGTTAGTAAAGAAGACTTAGATGCGACCGTGTTAGCATTGGCGACGCGTTTAAGTAATCTGCCCGGCAAAGCATTGGCTTCGATGAAACATATGATTAATACTCACAGCTTTATGGGACTTAATGAAGCGCTTGCTATGGAAGTCGATCAGCAAACCATGCTCGCCAAGACAGATGACTTTAGAGAAGGTATTAGCGCATTTATGGAGAAGCGCAAGCCGGTTTATGTGGGGAAGTAGCAACTTCTAAATAACAGCCGTATATTAATACGGCTGTTTTCTACTTTTTCCTAATTTATGCTCAAAAAATCTAAGTTGTTACTTTCTTTGAAATTATTTCTCGTTAAATTACAGAACTCTTTTACGTTTACATCTGTATCTTCTAAAAAATATTTTACTAACTTATAAGGCTTTGAATAAGCGAATACCAAATTATGAGGACTGTTATCTTTAAATGAATTCCAACCTTTTACTATTTCATTACTAAGTCTTCTAGCCTCATCAATTGCCTCAAGTTGGAGTCTATAAGCATTGATTTTGCTTTCAGATGGATCTTCAGATTCAACTTTTTCTAAAAGAGCTTTTATATTGTTCATGCCTTTTAAGAACTTTTCTTTAGCTTCGAAAAAATCAATAAATAAGCTTTCAGAATCTATTATATCTTTGCCTAATATATCGCCTAAACTATAAGATGCCCTATTTTTTTCTTCTCGACTATTACCATTTTCATCAATGTATTCTCTTATTTTTCCGCCTATAACTTTTATACTTTTAGAAGATCTAGTAAAAATTTTTCTCTCATTTGCCAGATACTTGATAAAGAGCATTTTGAAATTGATTACACTATTAACTTTTGTCTTCATATCTTCTAGTTCAGATAAAAGACCATTGTAGTTGTCATAATATTTAGTTATTGACTCAAGCTTATCAATTCTTCTCTGTTGATTACGAAGTGTATTAATATCTCGTCTAATATCAGACTCACTATCAAACTTCTTAATACAACTGTTACCAATTAATGATTTAGAACCTTCATTCAACACTACTACAAAACCATGCTTATGTTTAGTTAAACATATATTTAATCTATTTTCTGAACATTGACATTCGACACTGTTTTTATTCAACTTATATTCATAGATTACATGATTATAATTTTCTTTATTTACATCAACTAAATTATCTAATTCCACATTTTCTGTTAATAAGTCTAAATTCGTTATCACAGATTGACGTAGCATCTTAGCTCCTATTAAAAATTGACTCCTAAATTATACATATTTCTAAACTGTTTTCATATAAACAGTTGTTAGATGCGACATATACTGTCGCTAAGCTTATTTTACTATCATAATAGTTGTGAATTTAGTCTGAATAAAAAACCCCGCATCATTACGATACGGGGTTTATTTTTATTAAAATTTTAAGAAATTACA
>JBBSUA010000259.1:0-3789 GCA_038235315.1 Pseudomonadales bacterium
ATAGCGCATATAGGCTAGGCTCAGTGAGCTCCGGTGGTGAAACAGTCAGTGATGACAAGCTATTGATATCGGTTACGCTATTGGTTGTTTTAATTTTGTTAGTATTTTTACTATTATTTTGATTGGCGATATTATTATCAATACTATTATCATCGGTTTTATCAGCAGCGCTAACACTAGGTAGTAGAGCATTCAGTATGGGGCTAAATAAGTGTGCGTGGGCAGGCGTGCCAAAGCATAAGCAAGCGGCCAACAGTAAGGTTAGCTTGCGACGCTGGCGCAGACGACTCAACATAAAATTTAGCAAAGCCTGAATGCTGAACTGGCTATCACACACAGTTTGTGGCGCGGGTTTTGATGATAACAGGGACCCAAAGAAAGTCATATATAATGATATTCACCAATAAAAAAGACGCCTCATTATAAAGGGTGATGAGTGTCGTACACAATAGCACTCGTGTTACCCGATAATCAGTAGTCATTGTAATAGCCAACCAACATTCACCAATATTTAACGCATATCTACACTGCAAATTAAAATCAGTATAGCGGTTGATTTGTCGCTTCGCTGCCCAGATACAAGCCAATAGCAGACTGACCTTTCAGGCTAGTATTAAATATAGCTGATAACAATGATATAATGATCGGCTTTATATTTATAGCATTCGCTATTTAACCTATTCAAATTAATAACGTGGCAGCATTTATGCACCGTTTTGCGTATACCTGTAGTGCGCTTAAAGGTGCTTTTTATCACTGCTTGAGCTAGATAAAAATAGCTTAACCTATCAGTGAGCGTTATGTTTATGGTCTATCAATAATGAGATTAGTGGTCATTGGGGTCAATCACAAAACTGCACCAATCGCTTTGCGTGAGCGTTTGGCGTTTGTCGGTGATGACCTGAACACTGCACTTATTGAGCTTAAAGGGTTTACTGATGGCGCTGTCATTGTTTCAACTTGTAATCGTACTGAGATTTATGCACTAGTACCACAAGCAGGTAGCCCAGACTCTATATCGGATGTCTCCTTCGATGATCGATCTCTTGATAGCACTATTTCTAGTGTAGCAGTGGCAGCAATGTCTGCTCTCATTAACCATATCAAAAAGTGGCTGTCCACCTTTAAGAACCTCTCTATTACTGAGATTGAACCCTATTTATACGTTCATCGTGATACTCATGCGCTCACTCACTGGTTACGGGTGGCCGCTGGTCTTGACTCAATGATATTGGGTGAGCCGCAAATATTAGGGCAGATCAAAAAATCAGTACAGTTATCGCAAATAGAGCATGCACTGAGTACACACTTGAGTTGGATTACTGATCAAGTATTTGCTGCGGCTAAACGAGTGCGCAACGAGACGCAAGTGGGTGCACAAGCGGTTTCACTTGGCTTTGCTGCTGCTAAGCTTGTGACACAAATTTTTGATGATCTACCCAACCGCACTTTATTAGTCGTTGCGGCAGGTGAGATGAATCGCTTAGTGGCTACTCATATTGCAGGTTTAGGTGTTGGACGAATCATTATCTGTAATCGTAGCCCTGAGCGCGCTGAAGCTCTAGCCGCTGAGCTACGATTGCCTAATCGCCGCGTCGAAGTTCGAGCGTTACAAGAGCTACCGCAAGTACTAGCAGAGGCTGATATTGTCAGTAGCTGTAGTGGTAGTATGGATCTGTTGATCGATAAAACGATGACTGCGCAAGCACTGAAGCGTCGACGCTATCAGCCAATGCTGCTCATAGATCTAGCAGTACCTCGTGATATTGACTCGTCTGTTAGCCTTATGGATGCGGTATATTTATACTCAGTTGATGATCTGCAACATGTCATTGCCGGTAATCTTGAGCGGCGCAGGCAAGCTGCTGTGGATGCAGAGCTGTTGGTCAGTCAATTGGTTGTTGAGATGCAACGGCGATTGCAAGTGCGCCAAGTAGGCAAAGATATTCAGCAGTATCGGGATCGTACTCATGTGCAAGTGGAGGAGCTGCTGTATGCTTCCATCGCGCAGCTCGAGCAAACCGATGCTAGTGCTGAGGAAGTTATCACTGAGCTATCAAGACGTCTGACACAAACCTTAACTCACGCTCCATCCAAGCTGATGCGCAAGGCGGCGCGCGAGGGTAATAGCGAGTTATTAGATTTTGTAGTCTCGGGATTAAATGATGCTTATCGTCGTCGCTAGCAACAGACTATTATTTATGGTTAATCCCTATTTTGCAGTATTTGCAGTAGATATGTTGTTAGACGAACAAAGCATTGTCAATCGTCATTATCAATGCTAATATCAAGATGTCATGATTTTATTGAGTTATGATGCTGTAAGTAGTGTCTAAAACATTATTTAATAGTAAGAAGTCTAATAGTAAGAAATGGAATAAAAATAAGAAGTGCAATAAAAAAACCAGTTGCTATTATCATCTGACTGCCGCCGCGCAGCAACTATAATAGCGCTGATGTCCTGTACCAACCAGTATAGACATCTTTTACCAACGGCAATAGCGCTAGGATAAAGTGCTATATCGTCAATCCCATGTCCTACCCTCTAGCAATACCCCTAGTCGTATCTATAGCCGTCTTCAGTGTCTTTAGTATCACTTACTATCGCTATATTCAGAATTTAATTATGCCCAAAATTTAAAAAATACCTAAATAATCTAACAACAAACAAGGAACGTCCTATGCCAGCATTACGTCAAGATATCGACCCAGAAGGTTTATTAGAGTATTCAGTAGTTTATACGGATCGCGCCCTAAATCACATGTCAAGCTCATTCCAGCAAGTGATGAAAGACTTGTCTCACGACCTAAAATCAGTTTATAACGCTGAAGCCGTAGCGATCATTCCAGGCGCTGGTACTTATGGTATGGAAGCTGTAGCGGCTCAATTGGCTCAAGACCAAGATACGTTAGTGATTCGTAATGGTTATTTTAGCTATCGTTGGACGCAAATTCTAGAGAAGAATAAACTTGGCAAAACCAACACGGTACTAGCTGCGCATCACGCTGATGCTATTGACAAAAACAGTGATGTGACAAAGCCATTTGCTCCTGTAGATATCGAAACTGCAGTTGCCAAAATTAAAGAGCTTAAGCCTGGTATCGTATTTGCGCCGCACGTTGAGACCTCAGCGGGTATTATTTTACCGAATCATTACATAAAAGCTTTAGCCGAAGCTACTCATAGCGTTGGTGGCTTATTGGTCATCGATTGTATCGCCTCAGGTTGTGTTTGGTTAGATATGAAAGCGCTGGGTATTGATTTGCTAATCAGTGCGCCGCAAAAAGGCTGGAGCAGTACTCCTTGTGCCGGTATAGTCATGATGAGCGAAGCTGCAGTCAAGAAAGTAGAGACGACTGAATCCAATAGCTTTAGCTTAGATCTAAAACAATGGTTGATGATCATGCGGGCTTTTGAAAATGGCGGTCACGCTTATCATGCGACTATGCCAACCGATAGCCTACGTCAGTTCCGCGACACCGTTAATGAAGCCAAACAAATCGGCTTAAGTAAATTAGCTGACGCACAATGGGAACTGGGCAACCGTATCCGTGAAGTATTAGAGTCTAATGGTTTTAAGAGCGTAGCAGCTGATGGCTTTAAAGCCCCAGGCGTTGTGGTTTCTTATACGGGTCGTGATGATATGCATAAAGGTAGCGCTTTCGCCGCTCTTGGTATGCAAATCGCCGCTGGTGTGCCGCTTAAATGTGGCGAACCTGATAGTTTCAAAACTTTCCGTTTAGGTCTATTCGGTTTTGATAAGCTGCAAGATATTGACGGTACGGTTG
>JBBSUA010000260.1:0-3778 GCA_038235315.1 Pseudomonadales bacterium
GGCTGCAAGTTGCAATGGCGATTGACATATCGGACAAATAAATAAGGACACACGAATCTCAAAGTTATACACAATTAATCGATATTTTAACAAAATTTACTGCCCTTGAGCGACAAAAAAGCCACCTCGAATGTATCCGAGGTGGCTTTTTTTTATACGATATTTTAGACTTTATTTACGATACCAGATATTGTATCAACGCAATTTCAACGTCATCAGTCCCAATACTACCAATACAATGGCGATAATCCAAAATCTAGCAACCACTTGAGTTTCTTTCCAGCCAATTTCTTCAAAATGATGATGTAATGGCGCCATACGAAAGACTCGTTTTTTGCGGAGTTTGTATGAGCCTACTTGGATTATCACTGACAACGCTTCAGCGACAAATAGACCGCCCATGATGGCAAAGGCAATCTCTTGACGAGTCATGACTGCGATAGTACCGAGCATAGCGCCTAGTGCTAATGCGCCGACATCACCCATAAATACTTGTGCGGGATGCGCGTTAAACCACAAGAATCCTAAGCCAGCACCAATCATCGCTCCGCAAACAATAATGACCTCAGAGTTGTAGGCAATATAGGGTACATGTAGATAATCAGCGAATCGTACGTCACCAGACACATAAGCCATCGCACCTAAGCCTGCGGCGACTAACACTACGGGCAAAATAGCCAAACCATCCAAGCCATCGGTGAGGTTCACCGCATTAGACGCGCCGTTGATTACGAAGTAAGTAAAAATGATAAAACCAATGCCAAACGGAACGGCAGAGAATGGAATCATCAAGTCTTTAAAAATAGGCAGTAGTAAATCCTGCATCTCGCGAGTGGTCGCTATATCAGGCTGTATCGTGGCAATATAATATAAAGAAGCCCCGACAAACAAGGCTCCCATTGACAGCCAAAAATATTTTTTGCGGGCGATTAAGCCTTTTGGATTCTTGTATTTAATCTTGAGCCAATCGTCGGTCCAACCTACTGCACCGAAGATCACCATAACCACCAGCAAAATCCAAACATAAGGATTATTCAGCCGCGCCCATAACAAGGTCGATACCCCAATGGCGGTCAAAATCAATACCCCGCCCATCGTTGGCGTGCCCGTTTTGATCAAATGAGACTGCGGCCCATCGTTACGAATCGCCTGTCCATATCGGAGTGCACGCAAATGCCGAATGACGCGTCCACCAAAAAATAAGCTAAAGGCAAGCGCAGTGATGACTGCTAGTAATGCCCGTAATGTCAACGAAGAAACCGCAGAAAACGGTGAGTAATACTGACCAAGCCAGCTAAATAACCAAACTAACACCGCCTACCCCTTTATTAGCGCATCAATAAGTGTTTCCATTTCCATGGAACGAGAACCCTTGAACAATACAGTACAAGGTTGCGCCTGCTTCGCTTGCAAATATTGCTGCAAATACTGCAATAAGCTGTCTTTATCTTCAAAAGCGTGAGCACTAATCCTACCAATTTCTTGAGCGCCAGCAACGCTATAAGTGGCGTATTCGCCGACACAAAGTAGCACATCAATCCCGATACCAGCAATAGTGCGACCTAGACTTTGGTGTTCACTGACAGCGGCATCGCCAAGTTCTGCAATATCACCCAATACCATTATCTGCGTACCTGTCTGCGCGGCCAATACTTTTGCAGCAGCTCGTACGGCATGTGGATTAGCATTATAGGTATCATCAATTAGACGATGCTTGCCTAGCAGTTGGCTGTTTAGGCGACCTTTCGCGGGACGCGCATTTTCGAGCCCGATCACGATATCAGTAATATCGATATGTAATGCATGAGCGCAAGCCGCCGCTGCTAAAGCATTATTAACATTATGCTCACCTGCCAATGGCAGACTAATATCATGCACATCAGTGCCAATGTGCAGTTTGAACTCACTACGTTCAGGCTCAACATCTAGATGACTAGCGCTGACATCAGTATTACCGAAGCCGATCACATTTGTGGTATGCGTTTCAGCGATTCGACGCAATTGATTGGTAAAGTCATCACTATCCGGAACAATTGCATATTGCATATTGTTCAATGTGTGATAAATCTCAGCCTTAGTCTGACAGATACCTTCACGACTACCGAACTCACCCAAGTGTGCCGTACCGATATTTAAGATACAGGCCACATCAGGGCGAACAATCTCAGTCGTATAAGCAATCTCACCGATATGGTTCGCGCCCAGCTCCATGATGGCATAGCGATGATGATCAGACAGCTCAAGAAGCATCATCGGCACGCCCAGATCATTATTCAAATTACCACGAGTAATCAGTGTAGGTGCTAAACGACCAAAGATACTACCGAGCATCTCTTTACAGGTCGTTTTACCGCTAGATCCCGTAATAGCAATGACCGTCAAATTCTGATGCTGTTGGCGACGATAAGCGCCAAGCTGCCCTAATGCCAAGCGGGTATCGCTCACTACCAATTGTGGAATAGAGGTCGAAATCGGGCGCGTGACAATCGCCGCAATCGCCCCTTGAGCCGCTGCAACATTGATATAATCATGTCCGTCGAAATTATCACCGCTAAGTGCCAAAAAAATATCACCCGCTTTTATGGTACGCGTATCAGTGGTAATACGATTACTGGTGACACGAACGGTCGATATTTCGGCGTCATCGCTCTCTACTTGCCAATGACCCGCAACTGGCGCTGTCGCAGCTAGCAGATTATCTGACTGCCAAACATAGAGTCCTTGCGACTGCACGATGTTATTATTGTCGGCTGTCATAATTATTACCTTATATGGTGACTATAATCAATTAAAAGTAATATCGATATATCACGTACTACTAATATAAATTTTTCTTGCTTGCTGTGCCTACGCAGACAGAGGCTGCAAAAAATTTATATCAGCAGCACCGTAGCGTTTTTAAAATACTTTCACTGTACTTATTTTATATTTTTAAATACTAGGGCGTGATGAACATTCGACCATGGCACTGACAGTGACTATTGGCGAATGTACATCACGCCCTAATGGTTAAGAGCGAACAAGCATAGCGTTAATAAAAATAGCTAAAATTGTTATTTATCCTCTTCCCGTTTGCTCTGACACTTGTTGCAACGCATGTTGCAAAATCACGCGGTCATCAAAATCATGACGAATACCGTTGATTTCTTGATAGGTTTCATGACCTTTGCCCGCAATAACCACAATGTCATCGGCACTGGCATAACTCACCGCATATTCAATCGCTTTTTGACGGGCAGGTTCAATGTGCGTCCGCTGGTATTGCTCGTCGCTCATACCCGCTTGCATATCTTGCAAAATCATATCAGGGTCTTCAGTACGTGGATTGTCTGCGGTCAATACCACAAAATCGGCTCCCGCTAATCCTGCTTGCGCCATCAGTGGTCGCTTGCCTGCATCCCGATCACCACCACAACCAAATACAGCCCATAACTTTCCGTTGCAATGGGTTCTTAGACTATCAAGCACTTGAGTTAAGGCGTCCGGCGTATGAGCATAATCAACGATGAAGCAGCCCTCGCTTGACGGTACGCGCTGCATACGCCCAATGGCACCTTGCAAGTGTGGTACTAATGCAGCAATGCGCTCAAGGCTAATCCCTAATGCCACTGTCGCTGCAATCGCTGCCAATAAATTGGCCACATTAAAGCGCCCTAATAACGGACTAGTGATGTTGATAGTGCCGAAGTAACTGCGCAAGGCAATCTCAACTCCTTGCAAGCTTGGCTTAATATCAGACGCCACAAAAGTTGCTGTTGACGCCGCTTGTAAGCTGTAC
>JBBSUA010000261.1:0-3771 GCA_038235315.1 Pseudomonadales bacterium
CTGATTCCATGAGTAGGGTCTCAAATTAGTACAAAAATTTAGCAGTAGTGCAATAGCTATCTACTGCATATGCAGAGCTCGTTTAGTTATCGTACCTTGTTTATGAGTAACAAGTGGTCAAACTAACCATAAGCGCTACAAACAGAATCAAATTAATATGACTCTGTTTGTAGCGCTTTATGAATATGATTGGAGAACTCACTGATGTATTCAAAGTGTTGATGCATAGCATTGTCACTATAGATGAATTGCCGCGCTTGCTGTCCCATTGCTAATAGATCATCTATTAGCTCTTGATAGCTTAGGTTTTCTTCCCCAGCACGTTCAATCAATTTCAGCTCGTGTAGTAACGTTTGCCGTTGAGCGTTGTTCACTCGTGCGTAGTTTAGATCCGTCATTGCCTGACACAATACTTTTAATACCATTAAGTCAGCTGCCGCATAACGGCGTATTTCACCGAGTGACGCATCGATAAAATCGGATATTTTAGGGGTTTTGGTAATCACAGCCAATATCGCTAATCGTTGCTTATTAACGGTAATATCAGGCATGTCATGATCGTGTGGTGGGGTATAAAAATGATAGGGGCTAGGTGGTTGTTTACGCATCATAGCGCTTAAGCAGATGGTCAAAGACTGTACACAGTTGACTGCTGTCTTGGGGTCGTTAATACCGGGAGATAGCGCTCGGACTGCAATTTCAGTCATTTGTCCTAGACTATAAGCGATATCATCAGAGTGAGACGGTCGACGTTCAAAGTGGATACAGGTGGCGAAGCGCTGCCAAAATAGTCCATCAGGTTTACGCGGCATGACAGCCAGTTGCGATGTTTTGGTTTTTTGTAGGTGATCTGGATGATCTGCGGGACGTTGATGAAAATGACCCATGATATTCTTGTCAGTGACGAAATGTCCAAGATTGGTATGCATCTGTATCACACCACCATAATCTTGCGCTAAGCTGACTAAAGACTCAATATATATTTGCTGTATATATCCCGAGTTTGGGGCATAAATAGGAGTGGCAGGCCAGTCATGAAACTGCTCGACATCTTGATGTGCTATATCGCGCTGATGTTGAATATCACAAGTGTCGCTATACCAGTAGTCGATATTTTTGATAGCGTCATTACTCGCACCTTGGATAACGTGAGCGGCTTGAATAGCATGTACCATATGCTGCACAAAATACACCAACAACAATGCGCAAACAATGGCCATAAAAACGGCAAAAGTCACTGACAGTTGTGGAACGCCAGAACCAACATCATACTTATGAATAGACTTCAGAACCAATAAGCTATAGCCGAAAGTACCAAGAAATGCGCCCAGTACAAATTGATTGGGCGTGTCGGTCAAAAAATTACGTAGCAAGCGTGGTCCAAACTGCGATGAGGCCATGGACAATACAGCAATGGTAATAGAAAACGTTGTCCCTGCTACGCCCAGTACCGCGCCTGCGATTGCAGTCATAATCGCACGCGCCGCCTCATCATCACCAGTAAAGGCAAAGCTAATATCCTTAACGGCATTACGATCAAAATGTTGATCGATAGACGTTAACACTGGCGCTAAAATTATGCCTAATAATACAAGGGAAGTAGGGATAAACCAATAAGATCCAAGTAACTGTTGCCAGCGGTTCCTTATTCGATCTGGCAAACTGGTTAATGTCTGTAGCGACCATAACTGTATGAACTGCCGAAACCAATACAGACCTGCTGTCAAGGTACGTTTGGATAGCCTGTCTTCAGGGCGTTTATTCAACGTCGTCAGCTCCAAAATAGTGAGAGATATAGTGATATATTCTGATATCAATTTTTTATGATTATAAGTGATATAAGCAATAGGATGTCTATTGATTGTCTAAGCGTTTTTAAGATAGTTTAACTTATTGTCAAATAACCATTATTAAATAACTATTGTTAAATAATTATCTGCTTACCACTGGATTATCTGCTTCAGTAATAATGTTATCTCTTTTTGAGTTTGATTTTGAATGTGCAGTCAGGTTGCTTGATTGCTGGTGCGTGTTGCTGACATCATCTGGAATTAAAGCTTCGTGATTATTATTATCATCATACTCAACGTCACTGTCTTTATCATAGGCGACTGGTTCAAAGTGCGCAGCCTCTTTGCTATTAGAGTCAGCGTGTTTAATATTCTCGTGCACAGCCTCATCTTCATTAGATGATTTTTCACGCGGTTCGCTATGAGCAAAGATAGCGGATAATGGCAAATTAAGTTGCTCTTTAGCGCAAGCTTCTGTGTTGACAAAGCGATTGACCAGTAAACCAAGCCATGGTTTTTGATGTTGTTTTTTCATCTCATCAAGCTCGTCCTTGATGGGCAACGGATAGGGCAAGGTTCGATAAAAATCCCATAGCGTCATGCGACTTAAGTCTTTTTTGAGCACGTATTCATCGTTCTCTGTTGCAGTAATCAGATTACTGTCTTGCAAGTAATTGATATAGGTATACCATTTTGGTAGCTCTTTACGACCCAATACATTACGCAGCTCTTGTTCACTGACCGCATCACCTTTGAGATGATGGGTATACACTAGGTTGAGCATATCTAATAAGCTCAATAGAGGATGGCGAGGGTACACTTCCTTAGTATCAAAAATCGTTAACGTATAGCTGATCTCAACGCCCAATAAGATAAGATTCCATGACAGATAAATCCACAATAAGAAAATTGGCAGTGCCGCAAACGCGCCATAAATCGCCTCATAGCTGGTAAAGTTGGTCATTACCGTACCAAAAATATGCTTGAGCAGCTCAAATACGATAGCGACAATGACGCCAGCAATAGCCGCACTTTTAAAAGGTACTTTTGCTTTTGGAATAAACCAATACATAGCGATAAAACCAGCAACCGTTATTCCAGTAGTCACCAGTTGAATCCAAAATGCCCAGTCAATACCGTAGCCTCCAATTTGACGATTCAAAAAGCTAAAGCTCTGTATCGCACTTGATGCCAAAAAAGCCGTGCCAAGAACTAACGGCCCTAAAGTCACAATGGTCCAATAGCGCAGTATGCTTTTGAGACCACCAGAACGATCTTCTACTCGCCAAATCTGATTGAACGCGCGCTCGATGGTGGTTAACGTCAGGATAGTCGTGACAAATAAAATCATCGCGCCAATTATGGTCAAATTAGATGATTTTTCGGCAAAGCTATTAATGTACTTGCTAACCTGTAAGCTTGATTGCGGCAGTAGGTTGCTATAAATGACCTCATAAATTTGAGCTCTAACAGATGCTAATGCTGGTACAGAAGATAAAATCATCAATAGAACCGTCAGCATCGGTACGATTGATAGCATAGTAGTATAAGTAAGGGAGGCAGCTTTTTGTTGACACTCATCTTCAAAAAAATGTCGAGTCAAGAATTTTACAAAATGAAACCAGCGCTGCTGTAAAAAGGGAAGTTTTTTGGCTAAGTTTTCCATAGTCATCATTTATGAGGGCTGAAATTAAGAATAGTGTAACAAAATTAGGGTGCCGATATCTGCATTATGTCAGCAGTATCCGTCCATAATTTGTGTCAAAATGCACCGTCACAGTAGTCACTTATGTCTAATTTTAAGGTTTTAATGAGTCACACCTTTGACTATTAGCTGACAAGCTGAGCGTGCTACAATCAATCATCAATACCACTTAATGATAAGAATAACTTCAAAAGGAATGCTATTAATGAGTCAAACAAATCCGTATGTTTTAGTGCTCTATTATTCTAGTTATGGGACGACCAAGAATTTAGCCTA
>JBBSUA010000262.1:0-3756 GCA_038235315.1 Pseudomonadales bacterium
AGTCTTATCAATAGCCTTGTCACTGGCTTGAGTATTTTTTTGCTCACTATCGGCTTTTTTATCCGCACTCGTGTTTTTGCTGTCTTTAGCCGTATTTTTTGCAGTAGTCGATTCGGTATTGTCTTTTTCAGATGCTTTATTAGCTACAGTATTGTCTTTATTAGTGCTGTCTTTATCAGTACTGGCGGTTTTGGCCTGCGCTTTAGTGTTAGCGGCGTCAAGGTCATTGGCTTCTTTTATCTCTTTGGCCTCACTGACTAGCTCTTCTTTAAGCTTGGCTTTTTTATCAGCTTGGTCAGACTTAGCTGTTTCTTTAACTGGATTGCCATCAGCGTCGACAATATCTGTAGCCTTTTTTAGCTCAGCGATAGAGTCATAATGCGCGACATTCTCTTTGTCAGTAGTTTTAGCTGGAGTAGCAGCTGTTTTTTTGTCAGCGGTTACGCTACCGTTTTTTACAACGGTGCTTTCAACGATAGGACTGTCTTTTTTGTTACTCATAATTTAATCCTTAAAATAATTGATATAAAGGTAGAAGAGAAAACGATTAAAATAAATAATACGCAAAAGTTATTAATAGGCTATATATTTAAAGTCACAGTCATACAGTCGCTAATAAACAGCCACTGATAAATATATAATGCAAAACAATAACTAATAGCACAGCTGTCTATAATAATGCGTTTTTACCGCGTTATTGTAGGTCTTTAGCAAATCAAGTAACGGCTACTAGACTGTAGATAACGGTCAGAATCTCAACGTCAAGTGTTATAACTGCTAACGTTAGAAACTGACCAGTACGACTACTTAACCGTGCGTAAAATATTTTATGATAATATATAGTTATCGCTTTCTATGTTAACTATAACTTATAGATTTGATTCTATCACAAGCATGAGGCTATGAAGAGCGCGCTAGCTAATATCTTGTATACTGGATTGTCTACGAATTTTTATAGACAGCGTCGTTTTTTGAAAGACAGTGCTGTTTTTTGGACTTGTCTACTATGGGCGTGTATAGTTAGGGCAGTTTTAGACTTACTTACTAAATACTAATAATCACAAGTAGATTCAGACCTTATAATAGGTATATTCATTTTATTATATTCAACTATTTTAACCTTCAACTATAGGACTATATTATGTCAGACCGTTATGGTGATTTTGTTCAATCTTCAATTGGTAAAAAAGTAGCCAAAAATTTAGGTTTACCCTTACCAGTGAATTTAGATCGCTTTGAGAGTGGCGAGCGTTTGGTACGTGGCAGTGTATTGGTTGGCTCAGCCACTGGAGACGATGCTCGTGTAGGCTCATCAATTGCCCGTGTTTTATCAGAGCTGCATGCTGACGTATTCGTCAATAGTCGTGATGGTATTAAAGATGCGCTTGCTGACGCAGGCATTGAAGCAAAAGCCAACACTGGTGGCGATGACAAATATAAAGTATTGCTATTTGATGCCAGTAATATCAGTAATGCAGAAGAGCTTAAGCAAGTTTATGACTTCTTTCATTTTGTAGCACGCCGTGTAGAGCAGTCAGGCCGTGTGGTTATTATTGGTCGCCCACCAGAAGCGATAGATGACATCGATACTGCATTGGCTCAGCGCGCGCTTGAAGGCTTTGTGAAATCAGTCGGTAAAGAGTTCAAACGTGGTATTACCGCGCAATTAGTCTATGTCGCTGAAGATGCTGAGCAAAACCTTGATTCCACTTTACGTTTCTTTACCTCAGCACGTTCAGCTTATGTCTCAGGTCAAGTGGTACGCGTTGGCAAAGGCAATGCCGTTGACGTTGATTGGACACAGCCATTAGGTGGCAAAACAATGTTAGTCACTGGCGCAAGCCGTGGTATTGGCGAAGCCATTGCACGCGTATTAGCCCGCGAAGGCGCGCATGTGATTTGTCTTGATGTCCCACAACAACAAGCTGACTTGCAAAAAGTGGCGAGCGAAATCAGTGGTTCAACGTTGACGGTTGATATCACCAGTGAAGATGCTGGTGTAGAGATTGCTGAAGCAGCACAAAAGCGTGGTGGTTTGGATGCTATTATTCATAATGCAGGCGTGACCCGTGATAAGACCCTTGCGAATATGGATGAGCAGAAGTGGGATATGGTTATTAACATTAACCTAGCCAGTATTGCTAAATTAAACCGCTACTTGCTTGATAACGATGCGCTAAAACAAGATGCGCGTATTGTTTGTGTCTCGTCAATTTCAGGGATTGCTGGCAACTTAGGTCAGACCAATTATGCAACCTCAAAAGCAGGTGTCATAGGATTGGTAGACGCTACTGCAAAACAGTTAGCAGGTAATGATAAAGGTATGACTATCAATGCCGTTGCACCAGGCTTTATCGAAACTCAAATGACTGAAGCAATTCCATTCGCTATTCGTGAAGCAGGTCGTCGCATGAATTCAATGAGCCAAGGTGGGTTGCCAGTTGATGTAGCCGAGACAATCGCATGGTTGGCATCTCCTGCATCTGGCGGTCTTACCGGTAATACCGTTCGCGTCTGCGGTCAAAGCTTATTAGGTGCCTAATATTCGTTGAGTATCCTTGTAATTTCGATGGTTATTCATTACACAGGCAAGGTTTTATAGGTAAGTTATAAATAACAGTTACTTACGAAAACCTGCCAATAATAGTAATAAAGCTACCTACGGGTGGCTTTTTTATTAAACTATAATAGAGTGATGATTTAATTATTACTTATATTTTTTTAGTGACGTCCAATAACTGTAATTGCTAATGTAGTTAATGATTTTCTAAGGATCGTTTTGTTGCTACTATCCTTGATTCTTAGCCGTTTGCTATTTATTTAGCCAATTATTTAGTAACTAATTTGAACCGTTGTTTTATGAAACATCTAATAAAATGTTGTAAGATAAGCAAACTGATTATTCACTAGATTTTTTAAGAAAAATTTGCCCAAGCCCTATTAGGATTGCTTTATGTCAGATAAACACTTTGATGCGTTACCCAAAGCCCATACTACCTATGCCAATATTATCAAGAGCTTATTGCCAATTGGTAATAGTGGTAAAGTTGGCAAAGATGCGTTGCCGCAGGCCACCTACTATGTCGATGATCTACATATCGATCAGGGTAACCTTGGTGACTACCGCAAAATCTGTGGTTTTACTGACAACGGTAAAATACCAATTACTTATTTTGCCGTGCTGTCACAAGCATTACAGATGAATATGATGGTCAAAGAGGCCTTTCCCTTTGCAATGCTTGGCTTAGTGCATGTGGACAATAGTGTCACTCAGTATCGTCCTATTGGCGAGCGCGAAACCGTCAAAATGTCAGTCACTTTTGATAACTTACGTGATCATGCTCAAGGTCAGCAGTTCGATTTCGTGACTGTGGTTAAGTCGCATGAAGATATTATTTGGCAAGGCACATCAACGTATCTGGCACGTAGTAAAAAACCTGAGAGTAGTTCAGGCGAAAAAAGCAAACCGCGTCCAGTGACCGTCAAGCCTATGATTGATGAAAAAGGCGTACATAAGATTTTTGAAGTCCCTGAGGATATCGGTCGCCGTTACGCTTTTGTGTCCGGTGACTTTAACTTGATTCATCTACATCCGTTGTCAGCACGAGCATTTGGATTTCCAAAAGCCATTGCGCATGGTATGTGGTCAAAGGCAAAATGCTTAGCAATGATGGGAGAATTACCAGATAGCTGCACGGCTGAAGTGTCATTTAAGCTGCCTATATACTTGCCTTCAGAAGTTGAACTCATTGCCGA
>JBBSUA010000263.1:0-3754 GCA_038235315.1 Pseudomonadales bacterium
CATTATTCGCCCAAGCCAGCCACTATTTGTGGTGACTTGGGGGCGCTGTTCATACCATGTCCCGATCAGAATCGGGGTAGACATCACGTGGTTTTTTTGAAAAATAATAATAGCGACCGCGGGCACGACATAAGCGCCATAGCCTTCAGTTTGGTTATATAAAGGAATGATCTGTAGCGGTACGGCTTGCGTGTTTTTTGATGCCGTAGGCAGGTACGCGCCTTGGGCGACGTTCTTTTTAACTTCAATACCTGCAGATACAGTACTCACCGCTTTTAAAAACCCTAGCTGAACATTTTTATTTAAAATAAAATAACCACCATTACCAAGGACGCTGACACTAGCAGCTTTGCCTGATAATACTTGCTGTTCAAGACCGCTCGGAATAATCATATAACCAGCGATTTGATTTGACCAGATCGCTTCTTTAGCCGATTGCTCATTGATAAAGTGTTGAGTCTCTAGCTGTGGGCTTGCGCTCGCATAACGGATGATGGTGCGTGATAGATTGCTATTATCGTTATCAATGATACCCACAGGGACATGATTGACCACTTCATTTGAGTAAGGCCAAGGATAAAAAAAACCATAAATAATAGGTGCGATAATGAGCATGAGCAGCACGCCTTTATCGACAAAGATGTCTTTAAGCGTCTGAACAAAGCTTGCCCAAAATGTCTGTGATACTGGCGGTGTAGGTTTTGATAGTGGTGACATTAGCGTGCTCCCCAACGTTCAGGATGTGCCAATGCGCGTTTGGTTAATAGCGCGGTAAGCAGCATGGCAATCGTCGTTGCTAGTGTTAAACCGTAGACAATAGGCAATGATATGGAGACTGGTGCTTGCATTTGTAGTTGCGCAATGTGTAATTTTAAATAATGAGTCAGCGGTAGTATATCCGACCAATGCTTGGCGTTATCACTAATCGCTATATAAGGAAAGGTAACTCCGGCAAAGGCATAGGAGGGCGCTGAGATAAAGCCCGTTGCAGACAATCCAGCACGCAAAGAGAAGGATCCTAAAGTAAAGATAGCACCCAGCCAAAATGAGAGCATCATGAGTAATATAAGACCGACGTAACTGACTATCCAAGAAGCGATAGCGATATCTTGTTGAGGGCTGGCTAGCCATAATGCCAATGCTGACCAAAAGCTATAGGCCAGTAATGGCCAAAAATACTTTCCTAAAAGTCCAAATAGCAATACTGAGATGCTCACTGATTTAATAGCGGAGTGTTTGCTCTTTAATGGATCGCTCAAAGTGTTTGGTTCAATAAGCTGAGCACTCTTTTCATCAGATATCTTATTATCTAATGAGGTACTACCCAATATCGTCAAATCAGGATGACCCGTATCAATAAAGCGATACCAACGACCAAGTTGTTTATCACGCAGCTCACGACCGATAGTGGTTGCGCCAACGACCATTGCCAAAATATGCAAGAGCGCAGGAATGACTGTTGATGCCAAAAACTGCTGATAGTTGGTTGCTGCATTAAATAAACTGATGCGCTGAATGGTAATAGGAGAATAGGCGATCGTGGCTTGCGATGGTGCCATGCCTTGCTTGACCAAACGCTTAATCTCAACCCCTGCGGATAGTGTGCCCGCGACAGACTGTACGCTCTTTTGAATAATACCTGAATGCGTGCCGTATTGAGCGTTCACTTGTAATATTAAAGGTGCAGGCTTACTGGATAAAATGTTGCGCGAGAAATTCTCTGGAATGATGACCACGGCATAAATATCGCGCTGCAAAATAGCGGCTTCGGCAGCAGCTGGCGAGTAGTAGCGTTGCTTAATGGTAATATCAGGACTGGCTTCCAAATAGCGCACCACTGTATTTGCGATAGGACTATTATCTTGATCGATCACTCCAATAGGCAAATCAGTAATTTGCGTTTGCGAAAAAATCCACCAAATCAGCAGTACCGTTACGAGTGGTATCCATACCACCATAGTAAAGTCCCAATGATTTTTGGCTAAAAAACGACGCTCATAGGCGGCACTACGCAAAAAAGCTTTAGTAAGACGCATCGGTTACGGTTGCGCCTTGGTAGATTGAATAGTGGCCGCTTGTGGATTGATACGTACGATAACACTCATTCCTGAGCGAATGCGCGGATCAGGCATCGAAGGTCGGGCTTTGACTTCAAAGGTACGCACATCAAAACCATCATCATTGTTGGTTGGTCGCCAAGTCGCAAAATCAGATAAAGTAGAGGTGGCATAAACGGTAAATTGTTTAGTATAAGGCTGCTCAGGCGATGATAGTGCTGGGATAGTGCCTGTGAACTGTTGACCAATAGCGAACTGGTTTAAATACGTTTCAGTGACATTGATGACGACCCATTGCTTGTCAGGATCGACCAAAGTCAATAAAGGCACGCCTTGACCAATGACTTCGCCTGGGTTAACAATGACATTGTCAACAATACCTGCTATCGGGCTTTTCAAACTGGCTTCTTGCTCGGCGACTAGGGCTTCTTCTAACTTTGCATCCACTTGTGCAACTTGTGCGGTCGCCGCTGACTTATCTTCACTGCGTGCGCCTTCCATCGCCAAGTCGTATTGTAGACGTGCCGCTTCGGTTTGGTCTTGTGTGGCTATAGATTGAGCATACGCTTCATCACGCTTTTGCCGCGCCATCAAGCCTTCCTCAAAAAGACGGTTGACCCGCTCGTAAGTATTTGCTGCTAGATCAGACGCCGCTTTATTAGCTTGCCACGCCGCTTTTGCTTGGGCAATTTCTTGTGGACGTGCACCATTTTCTGCTTTATCCAGCTGGCTTTGTGCCATTTGCTTACCTGCACGCGCTTGATTAATCTTAGCCGTGATTTCAGGTGAGTCCATCTCAATTAATTGCTGACCTTGAGTGACCACATCCCCTTCAGTAACCAATATCTGCGCGATACGCCCAGATACTTTTGCCGCAATAGACGTCTGCTGCATTTGCATCTGCCCTTGCAAGGTGATGACTTCTGGCTCACTGTGTTGATTGCTCTTAAATAAGCCATAAGCGATGACACTAAGTATGATGATGACCAATAACGCGAGAATGACTTTTTTAATTTTCGAGGACTTTTCCGCTTTCGTATGACGGTTATAATCAGATATTACTGGCTCTACGCTATCAGTGTCACCCGCATTAGACGTTTGCTCGTTATGAAGAGTATCTGATGGATCTAATTCGTTAGGGTTATCAGAGTCATTGTAATTTTCGGACATAACAGCACATTTCCTAGAGCAGTAGTAGAGTAGAGAGTAAAGCATGTGTTACAAATGCAGCGAAATACGTTTAGAGATATTTATATTAAAATATTAAGTATCTCTAAACGCACAGACGGTAAGTGGGCTGTCTAAGAATAGACTTTTATAGCATCAGCCTTAGCACTTTCTGTAAGCTCAGAGTTAAAAACAGCACCAAGCGCAACGATAAATGCCGAATAGTAAAGCCATAGCATGATCACTACAGCAGCTGAAAGCGCACCAAACTCAGCACTATAATTATTAAAATTCTGTACGTAGATTGAAAATAAGCCGGACAATAAAATCCAAAGTACAGTTGCTAAGGCCGCGCCTGGTATTAGTTTTTTAAAATGGACGAGTTCGCGGTTTGGTGCAAAACGATAGAGACCTAAAAAACTAACGAATATAATGCCTGCCAATACAGGCCATCTAACCCAAAGCGCGATGGTCTTCACTATTTGCGGGAAAGGAAAATATGCGGCTACTAATGGAATGGCAGCAATAGA
>JBBSUA010000264.1:0-3743 GCA_038235315.1 Pseudomonadales bacterium
AACTTAATAATAGCTAGCGCGTCGACAGGCGTATCGGGCGCAAACTCTAGCGTAATACTATTACTACCGGCATCAATTTTATTGATCTCTAACGGCTCAGCCTGTATACGCAAACCGTGAACGGCAAAGAGCTGCTTAGTTTGGTCGGGTAATATTCCAAAACGATCAATCATTTCGGTGCGAATATCGATAAGGGTCTCTTTGTCATCAGCATTGCTAATACGTTTATAAAATAACAGGCGCTGATGCACATCATGCAAGTATTCTTCAGGTATCAATGCTGAGCTATGTAAGTTAATCTCGCTAGTAAGCGATAATGGGGTATTCAAATCAGGTTCTTTACCTGCCTTAATAGCCTTGGTAGCACGCTCAAGCATATCCATATATAAGCTAAAACCAATAGCTTGCATATTACCGCTCTGCTGTTTACGCAATATCTCGCCTGCTCCGCGAATCTCTAAATCCTCACTCGCCAGCATGAAGCCTGCGCCTAATGTATTCGCACGCTCAATCGCATGCAGCCTACGCTTAGCATCACCTTTGAGACCTTTAAGTGAAGGCACTAGCAGATAACAGTAAGCTTGATGATGGCTACGTCCTACCCGTCCACGCAGCTGATGCAATTGTGCTAAGCCAAACTTATCAGCACGCTCAATGATAATCGTATTAGCATTAGGAATATCGATACCCGTTTCAATAATTGTTGAACAAACCAGCACGTTGAATTTTTTATGATAGTACTGCTGCATTACCTGTTCTAATTGGCGCTCTTGCATCTGTCCATGCGCGACGCCTACTCTTGCCTCAGGCACAAGCTCACGAATAGTTTCAGCCATACGCTCAATACTGGCCACGTCATTATGCAATAGATAGACTTGTCCACCACGTAATAGCTCGCGCAATATGGCCTCTTTCATTAGCGCTTCTGTCTTTTGCATGACAAACGTCTTAATCGCTAAACGGCGCGCAGGTGGGGTTGCAATAATGGACATATCACGCATACCTGACAACGCCATATTTAAAGTACGGGGAATCGGTGTAGCGGTCATTGACATACTATCTACATCAGTTTGAATAGCTTTAATACGTTCTTTATGACGGACGCCAAAACGATGTTCTTCATCGACGATCATTAATCCTAAATTAGTAAATTTGACATCAGGTTGCAGTAGCTTATGAGTGCCGATTACAATATCAACTTTACCATTGGCTAAATCTGCTAATACCGTATCTTGGTGCTTTTTGCCGCCAAAACGCGACAACGTTTCAATACGTATTGGCCAATCAGCAAATCGGTCTCGGAAGTTATCTTCATGCTGCCCTGCCAGTAAGGTTGTCGGCACTAGAATCGCAACCTGATATCCTGCACTGACGGCAATAAAAGCAGCGCGCATCGCTACTTCAGTTTTACCAAAACCAACGTCGCCACATATGAGACGATCCATAGGCTGATTTTGTTTCATATCATCCATAACTGCATAAATAGCGTTAGCCTGATCCGGTGTCTCTTCAAACGCAAACTGACTGGCAAATAGCTCATACTGAGAAATATCAATCTTAAAATGAATACCTACTTTGGCTTCACGTCTTGCCTGCATATTGAGGAGCTCAGCAGCAACGTCATGAATTTGCTCTAGTGCTTTTTGTTTAGCTCTATCCCATTTGCCACTACCGATTTTATGCAAAGGTGCAAGCGCAGGATCTCCACCGCTGTACCGGCTAATCATTTGCAGGTTGGCTACTGGAACATAAATACTCGCATCATCAGAATACTTTAGATGAATAAATTCTTGTTCGCCATCGCCGACATCTAATGTAATCAAACCATTATAGCGCCCGATGCCATGCTCAATATGTACAACTGGACTGCCTTGAATTATTTCAGTCACACTCTTAACTAAGAACTCTTCAGACACCCCACTCTGGCGACGTCGGCGCGTTTGTAGCACCTGCCTACCGAACAGCTGCGTCTCACTGATCATTACTAAGCGTTCAGGGACATAAACGCCACGTTCAATTGGCGCAACGGTTAATCCCACTTTCGGACGAGTATTTAAACTATTAGCATTTGAACGAAGTGAACTTGTCCTATCTGTAGCTAAAAACTCTTTAAAACTGGCATACGCCTTTATATCAATTTTGCCTTTGAACAGCTCAATCAAAATCTCGCGACGACCTGCAGTCTCTGCAACTATCAACACTGGCGTGCCCGTTTGTGCCTGCAACTCTAAAAAGTCTAGTAGCTCAGATAAAGGCTCTGCTTTTTGATGATTAACTGAAAGCTGTGGCGGTACTTGAGCGCTTAATGTTACTACCCCTTGCTGCTTAGTTGATGAGGTCAATAACTGTGAGTCTGACTCTGAATAGTCGTTATCAATTACTGCTGTATCTGTCATGGTAGCGAGCTCATTGCGCGCACTCAGGATGACTCGTGGATACTGATTGAGATGCTCATTTAAAGTATTGGACAATATATATAATAATTCAGGCGCAACGACGGGCTTATCAATATCATGACGTCGCTCTTCATAACGGCGCTGGATTTGAGACCAATAATCAACTTGTCGCTCACTAATTAATTCATCAGTGATAAAGAGTGCATTGCTTGGAAAATAGGCGAATAAACTACTCTCCTGTGTCCATTCTTTTAAGTCAAAAAATAGTGGCTGATAATATTCAAGTCCACTGCTGGCAATACCTGCCATTACATCTTTATGTAGTTCAAACTTACGGCTACTGGCATTAGGAAACATAGCAGCGAAGTTCATGCGAAAGGTCTCACGACCTTCTTCTAACGGAAACTCTTTTGCAGGTAAGATTTGAAACTGTTCAATAGGCTTTGAGATATCCGGCAATTTATGCAATAACGATATCGACTCTTTGCCCATGCTACTGTCATTACCAGATATCATGGCCTTAAGATCATCGTTGGTCAGTGTGCGCTGAGTTTGCGGATGAAAGAAGCGAATGCTCTCAATTTCATCATCGAATAAATCTAGACGTAGCGGAAATGGCTGACCCATAGCAAAGATATCAATAATGCTGCCACGTACTGCAAACTCACCCGGCTCAAATACATTATCAACCGCGCGATAGCCTGCCTTTGCCAATAGCCCACGTTGAGTATTGATATCAAACCGATCGCCAACGCTCAAATCGAAATGTTGACCAATTAACCAACTTGGTGGTGCGACACGGTGCATCAATGCTTGTATTGAAATAAGCAATACGCCTGATGTTGGCATATCAGTCAATAAATTAATACGCTCACTAACAATGTCTTGATGAGGTGATAACTCATCATAGGTCAACGTTTCCCAGTCAGGGAATACGTAAGCATCGACACCACAAAATGCCAGTTCGGTCTCAATCTGGTTGAGCTGGTTTTGATCGCGTGCCACAACCACTTTTAATCGATCAGCCACATCCCATATCGGTGTATTGACCAGACTTGCCAGCCACAAACTACTAACAGCACCATGTACAGGTGCTAGCCAGCGTCGCTGTGCATTTTGAATAGGAAATAGCTTTTGGTTAATTGGGGCAAACGCGTCAGTCAGAGCAGTGATAGGCATAGCGGATAAGGTCGATGTTGAGAGTCAGAAGACTATTATACGAATATTTTGGCGATTGACAAAAGGTATGCCGTAACGGTTTGTCACTCAGTTTTTTGTTATATAGTCAGTTCAATATAAAAGCGATACAGCGGGGCTAGTATTAATTTTTTGCAGCCTCTGTCTGCG
>JBBSUA010000265.1:0-3727 GCA_038235315.1 Pseudomonadales bacterium
GCAACGACACTAGCCTCTTTAATCAGATTTTCTACGCCGTCCTGATCATGCAAATCAATAGTCATGGCATCAGGTAATGATGTTAGCAACGCCCCATGAAAGGCTTGGTGACAAGCTACCGTTATCTTGCCTGCTCCAGTTGCCATTGCGCTTGAAGAGGCTAGAATTGCAGCGCCACCCATACCTTGTGAGCCATCTATCCGATTACCACCGATTATTAAGACATGCCCATAGCTACCCTTGTAGCTGTTTTGTCGACGTGGTGACAAATAGTAGGCGGTGTTGAGAAGTGTAGCAGCACACTCTATCGATGCATAAGGTATCAATGGGATATCTATGACTTGCCCTACATAGTCCATACCATCTTTGGTATGCAGACCAAACTTACGCGCGATCAGACATAAAGTTACATCAGCACGTATTGCTAGGCCTTCGAACACCTCCCCAGTTGAGGCGACGAGACCGCTAGGAATATCTACAGATATAACCAATGCTTTCGTACGCTTAGCAGCTTCATTGAATGCTGTAATTGCCCGTTTATAAATACCTTTTGGTGCACGGTTAAGACCTATCCCAAATAGTGCATCGACGTAAACATCAAAAGCAGAAATATCGTTTGATTCGATAGATTCTTTTTGGTTAGACAATTCATTATTGTAATGACTATCCTCAAAACGCTGATAAGAACAATGGGCAGCTAAGGCCATACGTTTGGCTTTTATGGCGTCAGATAATGAATTGTCTGGATTTTCAGCAGCTTTATCATCTATATCACTCTTATTATGGTTATCATTAGACCCTACCGTTATTACTTGTACTTGCCAGCCAGCTTGCTGTAAATAATGAGCAATTAGCCAACCGTCTCCACCGTTGTTACCCTCGCCGACCCATACGCAAGCTCTTGACTGTCTAGCTTTGTCATAACAGACACCACTCCGATTAACAGGAAATTGATGTGACTCTTGATCAAGCTGCATAATGTGTTTAGCCATTTGCCAGGCCGCTTGTTGCATTAGCCCAAAACTATCATATCCTTGATCGAACCATCCTTGCTCTATTTTATAAATCTGCTGACTGGTATAAAGAGCAGTGGGCATTGATAGATTGGACGGGAATAGCGAAGTTTTCATGGGTACTGGCATATGAGATCCTATTTATTATTATGCTTTACTATTAAATATTCATTCTTATCAGCCTAACAAAAGCCAGTCCAAAACTTTGTATCATTATGAGAAAAGATTTATTTAATTTTTATACTTGCGCTCTCAGTTATCTGACTTATCATAACGGTATCTACAACAATAATTGTTGCCACTTATGAACTCTAAGCCTTTACAAGAAAATATTGCCGTTATTAATCACTCAATATTTACAACGCCAGAAGATGTAAAATACTGGATCAAAACACAAGCACAATCTTTAGGATTTGCCGACTGCGGATTTATATCTGTTCATCATCCCTTATTCAAAGCACAAATGCAGCAACTAGAGTTGTGGCTAGCAAAAGGGTACGAAGGTCAATTACAGTTCATGCATAATAACCATGAGCTACGCGCCCATCCCGATCGGCTGGTTGCAGGCGCAAAGACGATTATTAGCGTGCGTATGGATTATCTCACTCAAGCACCCACTCCACGTACCATTAAAGATAATAATCGACCCAATCATGGCATTATCGCGCGTTATGCTCGTGGACGTGATTATCATAAAACGATGCGTGGGCGCTTAAAGCAACTGGCAGTAATAATAGAAGAAATGCTTCCAGAATGGCAGCATTTGGGTATTGGTGCTGAGAGCGACTTTGTATTCCGCCCATTCAGTGATTCTGCTCCCATTTTTGAGCGTCCTATTGCGGATGCGGCAGGTCTTGGCTGGACAGGCAAGCATACGTTGCTACTTAACAAGCAGGCGGGATCATTTTTTGTATTAGGTGAGCTATTCATTAGTTTAGAGCTGCCCGATGATAAGCCAGTAGAAGCCCATTGTGGAAGTTGCAGCGCTTGTATAGATATTTGCCCCACCCAAGCTATTGTTGCACCTCATGAGCTAAATGCTGCGGCCTGCATCTCATACCTGACCATTGAGCATGAAGGCAGCATCGATGTAAAATATCGACGTGCTATAGGCAATCGAGTGTTTGGTTGTGATGATTGTCAGCTGATATGTCCATGGAACCGGTATGCGCAGCTAACCTCTATTGATGACTTCTCTGCTAGGCATAACCTTGATAACAGTAGCTTGCTTGAGCTATGGTTATGGCAAGAATCAGATTTTTTGACATACACACAAGGTAGTCCACTCAGACGCACAGGCTATGTTAATTTTTTACGTAATATTGCTATCGGCTTAGGTAATGCTGAAGCCAGTTTAACTGTCATCACTCAGTTACACTCTAAGCTAGGTCTGCATAATGATATACTGGATGAACACATCCACTGGGCTATTGATGAACAAAACCTTAAACTGGCTAATGTTTAAATAAAAGTTAAATAATAAAAAACGCCTCTTAACTAATAAGAGACGCTTTAGTCTGTATCGCTTACTTTCATCCGATTATAATTTATTATTAGAGCTTAGTATTAAAGCTTAAAATTATGGCTTTGGAATACGTAATACTTGACCAGGGTAGATCTCATCCGGATCTGATAGCATAGGCTTATTGGCTTCAAATATTTTCATGTAATCACTAGCTGAACCATAAACATCTTTAGCAATCTTAGACAAGTTATCACCAGACTTCACCGTATACATGGTTGATTCAGGAGCATCTTCTTCAATGTCGATATTGTCGATAACTTTTGCAACGTTTTGCACATTACCAATAGCAATAATAGCTTTTTCGCGATCCGCTTGAGTCTTGGCAGAACCACTAATTTCTGCGGTATCTGTTGAGCCATTATATTTGACTTTGAGATTAGTGATATTAAGATTTTGCTGCTGAATACGACGCAATAGTAAACTCGCGACCGACTGCGCAGAAGGCTCGCTATCTTTGACTTGAGTGTTGGCATCTGCTTTGGTTTCTACTTTAGCATCATGCTTTTCATCATCACGGTTAAAAATCTTATCACCAATATCTTTTGCAAAACTAAAAATACCCATATTATTGCTCCTTGAAATATCATTATTTGTTGTTTTTGATTGTTGCTTATATAATGGCATCAAATCTTATATATAGTATTTACTTATTGCCACTGATAATGATTATAACAAAGTCATTTTGCTTGCATAGCTTTTCATAGTAAGCGTATGTTGAGTAATGTTAAATTTACATAGCTTGTGTTAACAGTCGTTATCTATATTAATAATATTTTCAATAGGGCACGCCCTAATAATAGACGTAAAAAAACCGCTTATCTTGGAGGATAAACGGTTTAGCAAAAATCTGCTAAGGCAATAGCTAATTACAATTGAGCTTGTACGTAATCTATTGCTTTTTGTACGGTAGTCAATTCTGCTGAATCTTCATCAGGAATTGTAATGCCAAAATCACTTTCAAATGACATCACTAATTCTACTAGATCTAGTGAATCTGCACCTAGGTCTTCCATAAAAGAAGCATCATTATTGACATCTTCAACATTCATACCTAACTGTTCTGCTACTGCTGCTTTTACTCTTAACTCAGTATCGTTACTCATATAAACCACTCCTTTTTATATATCATTTTTAGAAATCATCATCTAACTAGTTTTGCAGCTGATGACGTTATGTATAATAAGATACA
>JBBSUA010000266.1:0-3725 GCA_038235315.1 Pseudomonadales bacterium
CGACCGATCTTCTCAAAAAAAATTATAGTTTATTCCATGGCTGATTCCATATCGAGAGACCGGAGTTTTTATTATTGTGTTTGAACTGCTTAAATTTACGTTTTGCTAATCTAAGACTACTGTCTTTCTTAGGTTTTTTTAAATTACTCTTCTTTTTTGCTGGCTTATCTGGCTGCTCCTTAGTGCTTTCATCATCAATACTCTCAGCATCTATAATACTTTCAGCATCCTTGCTCAAATTAATACTATCACTGCTATTACTGACCTCATATGTATCATTATCAGTATCAATTGGCAAATGTGCCGTAGAATCAGTGTTTTCATTACTGTGTTCCAACTCATTTTGATCAACGATCAATTGCTGAGTGGGCAGTGCGTGTTCAACTTTATATTTTTTGACTAACATCAACGCGTCAACCAATAACCTATCCTGTTTGCCATAAAACTCTATAACATCAATACAGTTAACGTAGGCTCGTAACTGAATCACATAGCAGTCTTGACGCAGCTCTAAAATATGAGCCTGATTCCATTCTTTGTTGGTCAGCTCATGATCGTTCAAAAACACTTCTAAATCTTTGACCATCTTAAAGATAACTTCGATATCAGCGTTGCGTTTGATATATAAGTTATGTAAAAAATGAAACATATCACGCGAGTTATAGTTCTCGATTTGCATCGATGAAAAGTCACCGTTTGGAACGGTCACAATAGTACGGTTTAACGTGCGCACTCTTGATGAGCGAATACCGATATCGATGACGGTGCCCTCTTGAGTACCAAACTTACAATAGTCTCCTATCCGTACTGGCGAATCTGCCACGACCACGACGCTACCGACCAAATTCTCAATGGTTTTTTGAGCACCCAAAGCCAAAGCTAAACCACCAACCCCTAACGCTGCAATACCTGTGGTTAAGTCAAAACCTAAATTGCCAAATATCACAATAATAGCGAATATTAATAGCAGCGCTTTGACCACTTTGCGTAGTAGACCTAGTATAGAAACACGTTCGGTATGATTCTTTTTATAACTCAAATTAACGGCGCGGGTAAAAAGGACATCAATTATTCGTAAAAGCAACCACGTTACGGCCAACCATGAGGCGATTTCTGTGAAGCGATTGATAGGCTCACGCAGTGTCACTGACACCCCCGCATAAACCATAATTTCAGACAACATCAGCGCCATAATAACCACAGCGAGTGGCAATATTACCTTATCAGGGATTGGCAGCGGTACGCCACGCACTCTTGGATATACGATTTTCAACAGATGATACAGTAGCCATACGGATACGTAGGTCAACACTAAGCTACCTATCGTCATTGCCAAAGCAGCGATCAGATCTGTTATTTGATAACCAAAAAGCTTTTTATTTTCGAGTGAGTCAATGGTATAGCGTGAAACTAGCGTAGGCTCAGTGTTTTCTAGCACGTCAGGGATGGCATCAAGCGTTTCAGTAGAGAATTGCCAGTATTGATCGCCTTTTTTGGTGGCTACACGCTCCAATAGCAGTGATACATTTCTGTCATTGATGCTGATACTACCTACATTCTCTTGGTTCGGAAGTAGCTGATCCGCTAAGTTACCTGTAGGAGTATTATCAAGCTGCAAGTCAGGTAAAAAGCGACCGCCAGCATCTAATGCTTGCTTAAGCTGACGTACGACGGTAGTTGGGTTATCCGACTTAGATAAATTTAAATAATTGCTTGCCAGTAAAAAATCATTTTCGCCAAGCGCATTAATAAACCCCTGTATCGTGTTGCGTGGGGTATCACGTCCAAAGGAGTCAGGTATCGGCGCACTCACACTCTCCTCGCTACTGGCACCACCAAGTCCCAACACACTCGCTTCAGCAGCATGGCTATTGTTTGGCAGGAGTAAACCAGATAACAAAGCTAGCAATAATACAGTCATCAACAACAATGTTTTTGTTGTCGAAATGAGTGGGGTTATTACCAGAGCACTTGTAGAACGCTTAGTTGACAAAACAGACCTCTTAACTTGACGAATAGTATAATAAGCAGGGATAAAATCTATCGCTATGATAACAATTATTTATAACAGTAATACTTTTGATTGTGCAGTTTTATGATGCACACTAATTTTAGTCATATAGTTTATTCGAAATAACGTCGTCACTTCCAAAAACATAGTCATCTACAAAAAAAAGACAATCAAAAAATATAATAGTCAAGCATCATGAAATCTACTCAGCATATGATGAATAATCATTAGCTGAAAATTGTTTATAAATGAATGACTTTTATAGATAATGAGCGCTACTTGAGTTGTCTACTGTTTTTTGTAACTTTTAGCTACTGAGCTGAAATAATTTACTCAGTATTTCAATTTTGGCACTTTTATTTTTTCATTTTGGAATTGATTATGGTTTTATCACGTTCGTCATCGGTCCCCTATCTGCGCTTATGTATCTTGAGTGCGCTTGGCGTATTCGCTGTCAATGCTACTGCAGCGACTACTGATTTAAATACCGTCAGCGATGAGGGTTTACCGCAAGCTGAGCTTGATAAAATTGTTGTGACAGCAACGCGTACCCCAACTAAAATTAGCAATACTATTGCTCAGACACGTGTCGTTAATAGCGAAGATCTACAACGCTATCAAGGTCAGACTGCTCTTGAAGTAATTCAACGTCAACCGGGTATTAGTTATTACGGTAATGGCGGCATGGGTACTGTATCCAATATTTATATGCGCGGCTATGATGGCAAACAGATTTTAGTGCTTATCGATGGTGTTCGTTATAGCTCAATCAGTACGGGTGTAGCCGCATTAAATCTACTTCCTACAGATCAGATTGATCGTATCGAGATTTTGTATGGGGCATCAGGCTCTAGTATTTATGGCGCAGACGCTATGGGCGGCGTCATTCAAGTGTTTACTAAAGGCAGTAATGTCAAAAAGAGCAGCTTTTCTGTGACCACAGGGGTTGGCTCAAACAATCAGTATCTATACGGTGCTAGCGCACAGTTGGCTACTGACACAGGCACGGCACTGAGTCTGTCAGCCAGTCATAATGAGACCGATGGTATCAATGCTACAGTACCGTCAAACAGTTTTAGTTATAACAAAGATGATGATGGCTTTGAGAGCGATAACTTTAGTGTCGCTTTGACTCAACCTATCAATGAGCAGTTGCTGGTTGGTGCTAGCGCTCTGTATAGTAAATCAACCACCGAATTTGATAATGGCGCAGCGCCTAACGTATACTCTGATCAAGAGGTTGGCTCAGCACAAGCATTCGTAGATTGGCGCTATCTGCCCGGCTCATCCGTAAAGCTTCAGTACGGTCACTCCATAGATAAAGTAGACATCGAAACTTACCAAAGTTTTTATGATACTAAGCAAGATCAAATCAGCTTAGTAGGTCAGCAGCAACTGGCAGTAGGTAAAGGCATTTATGGTGTGGAATATCTCAATCAAGGTATCGACACTAGCGACTTTGATGTTGATGATCGTGATGTGACTAGTGCATTTTTAGGCTATTTATTAGCCAATGATCAGTTTGACGCTCAGGCCAATATACGCTTTGATGACAATTCACAATACGGTGACCAAACCACTTATAATCTGGGTGGTGCTTATCACTTTAGCCCCAGCTTACGTGTTGGTGCTAGCTACGCAAAAGGTTTCCGCGCCCCTAGTTTTAATGATTTGTATTCCCCTTTTGGTGGCAATGCTGATTTAAAAGCTGAAA
>JBBSUA010000267.1:0-3712 GCA_038235315.1 Pseudomonadales bacterium
ATAGACGTCTGCATCCTGAATATGACGACGGTCTTCACGTAAATGAATAGTAATACCGTCGGCGCCTGCTTGTTCACATAATAAGGCGGCAGCCAAAGGACTAGGATAATTAACACCGCGTGCTTGACGCAAAGTTGCAACATGATCAACATTGACCCCAAGGAGTGGTTTTTTTTCTGATAGTTCAGTGGTCATAAAAAATCCTTTTGATAGTAACGTTCAAATGAAATGATTATTTAAGGGGATGCCAATTTTAGATAACAAAA
The DNA here is from genome assembly GCA_038235315.1 of Pseudomonadales bacterium. Taxonomy (GTDB): domain Bacteria; phylum Pseudomonadota; class Gammaproteobacteria; order Pseudomonadales; family Moraxellaceae; genus Psychrobacter. The sequence goes on from JBBSUA010000267.1 coordinate 267, forward strand.
GTATCAGTATAGTCACTATGAGGAACAATTTTATTGGATCTGAAAATATTGGCTTGTTTTTATAATGGCTATGGCTTATTGATAGCGCTGTTGTTGCTGCCACAGTAGCCGACTTTGCAGAGGTTGATACTCTAGTAAATGATCAATCAGCGAACGATGTAAGCGTGACCAAGCATTAAGCGTAACCTCAGCAATACCAACCTGCCCCATTTCAATAATCTCAGCGCCACTAAAAACAGCTTGTGCTCTGCCAACGATCGTATTGTCAGTGGTTACAATAGGCATAAACCCTATGTCAGGGACAAATCGATAACTCATATCGATCTCGATAGCATCCAAACTACTATCGTGCGCTAGTGTCAACGCAAAACCTAACTCTTGAAATAGATAATATTCAAATTGCCGTAAGCATAATCGTAGATCATCTGCTAACAATGGCTGTTTAAGCTGGAGTAAGCTGTCTTGATAATGTTGCCAAAGGACTGGCATTGGGTCTTCAGTAGGCAGCAACTTCCAAAGTATCTCATTGAGATACAAAGCGGCGTATTGCTGTTGACCTCTAATCTGGGTGTAACGCAGCTGCTCTGTGGCATTGGCTGAAATACTCGCTTCTGCTTCTTGCACACTGAGGTTTTGAGGGTTTTTATTCTGAATAGAAGTAACTTGTGTGAGATTAATCTGACTGAAGGTTTTTAAATCACGCTTACCTGTTGCAAATAACTGTAGAGGCTCAAATAGCGGTGCGCCCTTTTTCCCAACACCATGGATAACGCCATATTGCTGAGAAAACAAGTAATATAAGGCACGTTTTTCCTGATAAGGGCGCTGATGTAATAAATAACCCGTTAACGCCTCATTACGCATAGTTTATTACCTCAGTGTCACTCTACTCTTAGCCGTTTTTGACCCTGAAAATTATTGCTTATTAGTCAATAACCCAAACTTGTCAACGCACGCTCATCATCAGACCAACCACGTTTGATTTTTACCCATAAGGTCAGCATGATTTTTTTGTCAAAAAGCTGCTCCATATCCTTACGCGCATCCATACCAACTTGTTTGATACGTTGACCTTTATCACCAATGATAATAGCTTTTTGACCACTACGTTCGACATATATAGTGGCATCAATAAAGGTACAAGCTTTGCGCGGACGACCCGTTTTTGGATCTGTATGCGCAGGTTCATCCTTGAACCCATCAATCTGTACGGTCAAATCATAGGGAACTTCGTCACCCGCACTACGCATGATTTTTTCGCGGATAATTTCACTGGCCAAAAAACGCTCTGAGCGATCAGTAATCTGTTCAGTATCATAAATCGGCTTAGCAGTAGGTAAATGTGAGGCAATCACTTCCTGCAGACGATCCAAATTTTGATTTTTTAACGCCGATACTGGTACGATATCTGCAAAGTCAAAACTGTCACTAAAAGTCTCAATAAGAGGCAACACGGTACCTTTGTCCTTCAAGGTGTCCGCTTTATTAATGACCAATACTACGGTTAAATTAGTATCGCCAAGCTTTTGTAGAACTAATAAGTCATCATCGCGCCACTGATCTGAATCGACGACAAACAACACTAAGTCAACATCCACTAACGCTGATACCGCTGCCTTGTTCATGCGCTCGTTAATGGCACGTACTTCATTGCGATGGATACCCGGAGTATCCACAAAGATCGCTTGCATCTCATCGTTAGATAAAATACCGTGAATGCGATGGCGCGTAGTCTGTGGTTTGCGCGAAGTGATAGATAGCTTTTGACCTAATAAATGATTCATTAAAGTCGACTTGCCCACATTTGGACGTCCAACAATGGCAACATAACCCGTTTTAAAGTCATCTGCAATACGAGCTTTATCACTCGGTGTAAAAAAAACATCAATGGCATCGTTGCTTTTAAGCATGCTATCAATGTCATCATCAGCTTCAATATCATTGCTATCAACATCGCTAGCAAGTGTCTCATCCTGCTGCTTGACCGCTGCTAAAGACTCACCTATTTTTCTGGTGATGACGCCTTGTTCTGTAGAGCTTATTGGGTTCAAATGGGTATTTTCTTCGGTCATATCGTCGGCGCTGTTTGTAAGTTGTGATGGCAAATCAGTATGATTGCTCATAGGGTAATCCTGTAGAGTTTTATAATAAGTCTGGCTGTTTACTTAATGCCATTTACTCAGCACCATGAATGAAGCAGCAAAATGTTTATTTAATAAATGTATTGAATAATTAGTAAAAATTGAAGCTGTGACGTCTGTAATACTCAAAGGTATTTGCCTGACTAATACACAGTTAACTGCTACTAAGCTAACGACGTTTTTTTTGGGAATCAGGAAGTTTATGTAATTGATTGATCATTAATTCCGCTGCTTTTTGCTCAGCAATACGGCGACTTTCTCCAGATTCAGTAATGTCGGGGCAATCTATGATATTAACTTGGCAACGGACTATGAATATTTGATAAGGGGCATTACCCTGAGTCTCCACCAACTCATAGTATGGCAAATCAAATTGTTTTGATTGCAGCCACTCTTGCAGACGACTTTTGGCATCTTTAAGTACTTTCTGCTCATTAACATTGCTTATTAAATCACCATACCATGCCAGCACACAGTTACGAGTAATACTCATATCTTGACTGTCCAAATAGATAGCACCAATCAATGATTCTACCGCATCAGCCAGTATTGAGGGGCGATTACGACCCCCACCTTTACGCTCACCAATACCCAAGATCAAGTGGTTGGACAGCTCTAAATCTTGTGCAATGGTTACTAAAGATTCTTGTCGTACTAAAGTGGCGCGCATACGAGTCAAACGCCCTTCGTTTTGGCTCGGATAATTATGATACAAAGCTTCTCCAACGATCATCCCTAAGAGTGCATCACCCAAAAACTCTAGGCGCTCATAGTTTTTTTTACTATCAAATGAGCGATGGGTCAACGCGAGCTTTGCTAAGCTTAAATCATTAAAGGTATAACCTAATTTGCGTGTCAATACCGCTAAACGTTGAATAAATTCTGCACTAATAGGCATAGCATCCGCAATCACACTCTGTGGTTCATTAGCTAGAAGCGCTTGATACTGTTCAGAATTAGGTTTCATACGACGCTTTTAGCTATCCTTTTTATATTATTAATTTGGCAAATCGAGCAAATATTTGAATGCTTATTCTGCTGCAGCGGCACCAATATCAGCTTCAAAACGGTTAACAATGTCAACATTAGCAAAGAAGTTATTGGTTTTTTCGTATTTTTTATGAATAGCAAGTTGACCTGTTTTTTTATTAGTAAACGTAAATATCTCTTCTGCCCTGCTATCATAATCTGCATTAATTTGTAGCTGTTGGTCGACGTAGTCAACGAACTGTTTTGCGGTCTTACCATCATTATTAGCATCTCTGAGCTCATCACTCAAAAGCTTAGTCAGCTGATAATCCCCTA
>JBBSUA010000268.1:0-3709 GCA_038235315.1 Pseudomonadales bacterium
CGCGATGGTTTTGATAAATATGACAATCACCACCTGTCCAAATAAACTCACCAACCTCTAAGCCGCAAACTTGAGCAACCATATGAGTGAGTAGCGCATAGCTGGCAATATTAAACGGTACGCCTAAGAATAAATCGGCTGAGCGCTGATAGAGCTGGCAAGATAGTTTATTATCCGCTACAAAAAATTGAAACATTGTATGGCAAGGGGGGAGTGCAACTTGTTCCGCTTCACTAGGATTCCAGCCAGAAACAATAAAGCGCCGTGAATTGGGATTAATTTTTATTTGATCAATAACGTTAGTGATTTGGTCGATGCCATCATGATTGTAACTACCATCATCGCGTTTGCTAGCGCCATAATTGCGCCACTGATGACCGTAAATAGGGCCTAAATCACCTTCAGGGCGACTAAAAAGTGCTGTTTGCGCCGCCGTTGCCCATTCATTCCAAATACGCACATTATGCTGCTGCAAATAACTGACATGAGTACTGCCGCTCAAAAACCATAATAGCTCGTAGGCGATGGACTTAAAATGCACCTTTTTGGTGGTTAATAGTGGAAATCCTGACTTTAAGTCAAAACGTAGCTGTGCACCAAAGTGACTAAGTGTACCAGTGCCCGTACGATCGCCCTTTTCAGTGCCATTAGTTAGGACAAAGTGAAGGAGATCAAGATAAGCCTGCTCATTCTCATTGTTGCTATTATTGCAATTGCTGTTAGTCATAAAATTGCTCTTTCACATTATTAATGATAGTGCTCAATTTTTAATAAGCGGACTGCTTACCCCAGTCATAAATGCCACGTTTATAAGCATAACCTATCAAGAAAAGACCGATAAGAATCATAGGTGCACTTAATATTTGACCTTTAGTCATCCAGCCTAATAAAATAAATCCTTGATCGACATCGGGCTGACGGAAAAACTCAATGATAAAGCGGCTAAGCCCATAACCTAACATGAAGACACCAGTCACTGCCATGCGTGGGCGTGGTTTGGATGAATACCACCATAGGAGTAGAAATAACAACAATCCTTCTGCAAGCGCTTCATACAATTGTGAGGGATGGCGCGGTAATAAATACTGACCGTTTACCTCAGTCACTAAGTCTTGCAAAGTAGGATTGGTCTGCAATAGTTGCGAGTCAAAACTAGCGGCTTGCGGGAAAAAGGTGAGCCAATTATAACCACCGTCAGAGACGCGACCCCATAATTCACCATTGATATAGTTGCCTATTCGTCCAAATAGCAAGCCCGTTGGTACGCAGGGAACAATGAAATCAAGCACTTGAAAAGGGGTTTTTTTATATTTACGCGCAAAGAATAGCATACCTAACATCACGCCAATCAAGCCGCCATGAAATGACATACCGCCTTCCCAGACTTTAAATAGGTAGGCTGGATTTTGTAGAAACTCGCTAAACTGATAAAACAGTACATAGCCGACACGTCCACCTAAGATAACACCCAGTGCCCCAAAAAATATCAAGTCGGAAACCATATCGCTCGACCAATTATCACGCTTGGTACTGCGATACCACGCTAAACCGTAGGCGGCGGCAAAGGCTAATAGATACATTAAACCGTACCAATGGACTTCTACAGGCCCAAGTGCCAGTGCTACGGGATCGTACTGAGGATGAATTATCATAAGGGCATCATAAAGTTGGCAATAATATGCTGCTCATCATAGCAAATTTCGCTCTACGAGCATACTCACATTTACAAGTAGCACGTGATAGCAATACCATCAGAAAATAGATAAGATAGAAAAAATAATATTAATTTAAGGGGATATTTATGCAAAATGACTTGTTGAGAGCAGCCATATTAGTCAAACCGCGAAAACAAAAAAATTGGACGGTGCGAATGACAAAAAGCGTTGTGACCCCGCTGACACTATTTAGTATTGCTGCATTTAGTATGCCTAGTCAAGCAGCAGTCAGTAGTATTGAACAAGTGACTATTTATCAAGGCTTAGCCAATGTGACGCGAGCGTTACCTATTAATGGCTCAGGTGAGCAGACTCTCGTTTTTTCATGCTTATCTCCTTATCTAGATAAAGAAAGTCTCAGCGTGCAAGCCCTTGGCAATGTCAATGTTGGTGAGGTCAGTATTGAGACCTTGAGCGGTGAACAGGCCGCGCAGTGCCAGTATCAAGGTGATGCCAAGGTACAGACGCAGCAACAGAGCCTAGCCACTATCAACGCTGAGCTAGAAGCCGCACGCTTGGCAAAAGCTTATCTTCAGAATCTATCCAAAGTGACACAAATTAGCATGGACGGTACGATTGGTAGCAATGCTCGTGATATAGAAGCGCAAGCGAGCGCTATTAACAAAAGAATCTTAGATATCCAACGCCAACAAGCGCAAGCACAAGACAGCCTCAATCAATTGATGTCAGGCGGTACCTCATCAACCAGCAATAGCGTTACCCAAGTAAGCGTCCGTACTGCCAGTCGTTCTCCAAGCTCAGTTAAGCTACATTATCAAGTTCGCGGCGCAGGTTGGGAACCGACCTACCAAGCACGCTTGAATACCAATACCGATCAATTGAGTATTACAGCCTCTGCTATCATTGCTCAGCAAACCGGTGAGAATTGGACAAATATACCGTTGACACTCAGCACCGTGAATCCTAATCAAACGACGACTAGCCAATTGCCATCCGTAGAGCGTTTATCATTATATGACGAAAATCAAGATCAATTGGTTAGACGGGTAGCCCCTATGATGGAACCAACACCTGTTATTGCTATGGAAAAAAGCTACGCTGATTCTGCAGGCGCAAGTATGGCGCCACTACCTAGCTTTACAGTGAGTAGCCAAAATAAAAACGGCATTATCGAGTATAAGTTACCACAGCGCGTCAGTATCCCCAGTGATGGTCGGCGTGTACGTACGGTGATTGACGAACAATCAGGTAAGAGCAAGCTTTGGATTCGCAGTACGCCAAGTCAAGAGATGGCAGGTTATTGGTATGCTTCAGCACCGTTTTTGACCCCAGCTTGGGTTGATGGTTCGCTACAGTTGTACCGTGATGATAACTATGTTGGTCAATCGCGCTATAGCTATCAGATGTTAAAAGAGCAAGGTATCGGCTTTGGTATTGACCCCAATATGATCGTTAAGCAACTTACTGACGAAAGTAAAGAAGGAGATAAAGGCGCGTTCAACCGCTTGCAAACATTGACTAAAACGCAAGCGTATCAATTTACTAACCAGCATAATCGCAGTGTGCATTTGCAAGTATTGGGTAGTGAGCCTGTCAGTCAAGATGAAAATATTAAAGTTATTGTGACGCATACGCCACCAGTCACTACAAAGGATTGGAATAATAATAAAGGCATAGTCGCTTGGGAGTTTGATTTAGCCAGTAAACAATCGCAAGTAATCCAGTCAACTTCTCAAGTCAGCTATCCGGCGAAAAGGAATTTAGAGACCAATTAGTTAATTGTCATAGAAGACTTTTCATAGAAGAAATTGTCAAGATATTCTAATAAAGCTAGACCGTTAATAAAAAAGGAGCCGTATGTGTATCGTTGCTATCGCTTGGCAGTTGTTTGACGAGCTGCCATTGATATTATTATCTAATCGAGATGAGTTCTTGCAGCGCCCAACTGAACCATTGCATCAATGGTCGGATCAACCGATTTATGCGGGACGTGACGAGCAAAGTGGTGGTACTTGGCTGGGCATTCATCAAGA
>JBBSUA010000269.1:0-3697 GCA_038235315.1 Pseudomonadales bacterium
ACGCGCGCAGATCACTACTGAGAACGCAGCTTCTGAGATTGATCGTGTCATTCGTATGGTACTGAAAAAGCATCGTCCATGCTATTTGATGCTGTCACCAGATGTGGCGCGTCAGCCTATCTATCCGCCAACTACTAAGCTGGTTGATAGTAAAGAGGATATTACTAGTCAATCAGCTTTGGCAGCTTTTAAACAGGCACTACTAGAATTTTTACCGAATAAGACGATCACCTTGATGGCAGATCTCATGGTGCATCGTTTAGGGTTGCAAGCTCAGCTTAAAGCTTTGATTGCAGATACTAATATTCCTTATACGACGCTATCGTGGGGTAAGACTTTACTTGATGAGCAAAGCGAGCTTTGGGCAGGAACCTATGCTGGTGTCGCATCGCGACCTGTTGTCAAAGACGCCGTCGAAAATTGTGACTGTTTGATCAAAATCGGAGTGCAATATACTGACACCACTACCGCAGGATTTAGCCAAGATATAGATGAGAATAGAGTTGTAGATTTGCATTATGAGCGTGTCAGTATCGGTGGTCAGAACTTCGCGCCCATCGCGCTCAAAGATGCGCTGCAAGCCTTGCATGAGGTGATGACATCCGGTATTGAGATTACGCCCAAACCTTTATGCGCGCCTATACATCCACACGAACAACACGGCGGCGATGAAGAGTCAATTCGTCAAGATGATCTATGGCACATCATTGCTGAGCACTTAGAGGACAAGAATCTCGTATTTGCTGAGCAAGGTACCGCGTATTTCGGTATTAGTGACGTTAGACTGCCAAATGGAGTGACATGCTACGGACAGCCAATGTGGGGCTCAATTGGGTATACGTTACCTGCAAGTCTAGGCGCTGCGATTGCCTCGCCACAAAAGCGTAGCGTGTTATTAATTGGTGATGGCTCAGCCTTGCTCACGATTCAAGAAATAGCCGTCATGATCCAAGAGCGTATCAACCCTGTGATTGTGTTGGTTAATAATGATGGTTATACCGTTGAGCGCGCTATTCATGGCGAAAACCAAATCTACAATGATATTCCTAAGTGTGATTGGCAGTTGATGCCTCAAGCATTTGGCGCTACTAAAGATAATAGCTTGCTACTTAAGGTTAAGACTGCTGGCGAGTTAAAATTGGCTTTGCAAAAAGCGGCAGAGACGACAGATAAAATGGTTCTGTTAGAAGTGATAGCCGATAAGCACGACATTCCGCCGTTACTCGCTGATATTAGCGCGGCGCTTAAACCAAACGCTAAAGAATATTAGTTTATTATCATTAGATAACGCAAAAAGCCAGATTCAGTATTTATATTGAATCTGGCTTTTTTAAGTCAGTAAGCAATGTAGAGCGTTATTAGTTAACCCCAGTTCGGGATAAGAAACTAAAAAAAAGGTAAAAAAGAAGTCCACATCCGCTAAAGTAAGTTTACCAAGACCACTTAAGCAAAAAGGACTTCTTACATGGACAACTTAACTGAATTATACTGCCACATTGACGACTTTTATCAGCCATTCAAACCGGAGTTTGAAGCTCATTTGATCGCAAATGGACGGCGTCGGTTAAGACCATGCCAGATAAGTGTAGCAGAGATTATGACCGTCTTGATACTGTTTCATCAACTGCGTTATCGACAGTTTAAGTCCTTTTACTACCATCACATGCTTGGCATGATGAAACGGGAGTTTCCAAACTTACCAAGCTACTCGCGGTTTATAGAGCTTATACCGCGCAGTATTATGCCATTATGTGGCTACTTGCAAAGTATGATGGGTGATTGTACGGGTATCAGCTACATTGACTCAACCAAGATAGCGGTTTGTCATAATAAGCGTATCTATCGTCACAAGGTCTTTCATGGACTAGCAACCCGAGGCAAAAGTAGCATGGGTTGGTTCTACGGGTTTAAGCTCCACGCTATTATCAATCATAAGGGTGAGCTTGTATCCGTTAAAGTCGCTGCTGGTAATACTGATGATAGAGCGCCTGTCAAAGATATGGCAACCCCTTTATTTGGCAAGCTGTTTGGTGATAGAGGCTATATCAGTAAAGCACTAAATGAGTGGCTCACAAAAAACAGTAATACCACGCTGATAACCAAGCGGCGGCGTAATATGAAACCCCAGATACTTGAACCTATGGATGAGGCGCTACTCAATCACCGCTCTTTGGTTGAGACGGTGTTTGGGGAGCTTAAAAACCTATGTCAAATTGAGCACTCTCGCCATCGCAGTGTGACGGGGTTTATCACTAATCTGCTGTCAGGTTTGATTGCTTATTGCTGGTTTCCCTATAAACCCACTATTAAAAACATGACTTTACAAGGTCAGGTAGCCACATTGTAAATAGTATCAATGACTTAACATATGGCTTATCCCGAACTGGGGTTAGTTACTTAAAAATGAAATCTTAAAAATGAAATTTGACTAAAGCACTTGGCGCGCTTTGAGTAAGATCAGAACCAAATTTATTTTTCCAATAACTGTACTCTAGACCGACTTCTAGGCGATTATCAATACCCAATACCTTTTGCAAATTATATTTGATTTGCGGATTGATATGAATATTGTCTTTAACATTTTCATCTTCACTATTAAAAGAATAATCAACAAAACCGTCGACTACAAAGTCATTCTTCTCCCAACCATAAGTTAGAGTAATCTGTTGGTCATCCGCATCATCTTTACTATTAAATGCATGATAGATAGACGCAGACGCGTGTTTCATTCCTGGAATAGGTAGATTCAAATCCGCACCGACACCCACTAAATAGTTGTCTTGGCTAAAGCCTTTGCCGTTTGAGCCAAACTCATATTGACCTGCCAAGTTAACTTGCTTAATAAAGCTATTATCAAAAGTTGCCAACTTCAGCTTAGGTGCAAGTTCGCCATACGTTTCTTTAAATTCTTTAGTTTCGCCAGTGACTGTATTGGAGATATAGTCATTACCTTGAATGCGGTCAACGAAGAAAAATACACCACCCCAAGTATGAGTAGAGGCATGCTCAAGTGTTATCACCTTCAGGGTATTGTCATCCTTATTAGGCGTTAACTTGAAGTTATCACCATATAATCCAGTAATACTAGTATCAGTAAAAAGCACTTTAGCCTGAGCACTAGTCATCACAGTGCCTAAAGCAATGATAGCAACTGCGGCAGTAGCTAGGGATTTAACATATGATTTTTTAGTCTCAAGTGACTGGCTTGCAAGTAGGTTAGAACGCACAGTAATATTTCCTTATATACAGTGGTGATGTTTCCCAAAAGCTCGAGTATTTGATATGTAAAAACTGGTTTTAACATCCTGTCAAAACGCGTTAATGCTTTTAGGAAAAAACAGGGAAGATTAATAATAGGGATTAGTAATAGGTTAGATATTAGTATTAACTTAAGCAGATCATATAGAGCGAAAAACAGTCAAAACCACCTCGGGTTAGTAAGAAACTGACCTAGTATGTGCTAGTGATTTAAGGCAGTTAACCATATTTAAAATCCCCTCACAACCTTAATTTATTGAGGTTGAAGAGCTATTAAGTTTTTTTGTCTTGCTAATATGAACTAAGATTATGAATTTATTATAAAAACTGACTAAATGGTCAGGTTTATAATAATTTTTATAGATGAGCAAAAAATTTGTTATATGAGCGTAAAATGCGCAATTAATGATTTTGAAGTTAAGAAACGATAAGATCGAGT
>JBBSUA010000270.1:0-3653 GCA_038235315.1 Pseudomonadales bacterium
AGTTGCTAGGGCGTGTTCGCAATTAGAAAATGAAAGGCTAAACTACCATAGCAAATGGCAATCGAATGGTATTACTTATCTTGGCACAGAATTTCTCAATTAAGTGTCGTGCATCATAGAGTTGCTTATTGAGTTCTCTTGGCTGCAATCTATCATATATAGAAGATGCATTACCTTAATTAACGACTTTAAGAGCATTTACAGGAAAAAATATTGGATTAATCCGTATCGAATTAACCACGGTTAAAGTAGCTATTAATAGTTATTGCTATCGTCCAAGTCATCCAAACCAATGTTTCCCTCACTCATAGAAGCAACACTATCTGGCTGACTGGCGACCATATGGTGGCTACCATAACCTTCCGGATTGATTTGTAGATAAGCATTCATCTCTCCAATCGCTTCGCCATCATCACTCATCAAAATCTGTGATTTGATAATATCTACGGGTGGCAAGGGTAGATTCTTAAGCAGTGCTAGGCGCTGTTGGTTATCACCTTTTTCTACAACCATCTCAATAAGTTGGCGCACGTCAATAGGTAAATCTGAGGTACTCTGTGCCAGTAGCGCTAAATGGTAAGCACCAGCGATATCTTGATCGGCGACGATACGGCGCTCAATCGCTAGGTAAGTGGCTTCAGTCGCCCCACCTGCCACACTCAATTGATGAATACATTTCAGTGCTGACTGTGACTCGTTATCAGCGATATCAATGATACGCGTTGACGCTGCTTTTAATCGCTCACGACGCTTTTCGATAGCAGCTTGCTCGGTTGACTGATTATTCATAGACCCTTCCCATTATATTTATAATTTTGTTATTAAATATTTGTTAGACATCGCTATATCCTGAGCCATATATGGGGATAAAAATGCTAAAGACAATAAAAAGCCCGAGCACCCTTTTTAATAAGCTACTCGGGTTTACTAATTTTTGAACGAATAAATTATTTATTCAACGTTCAAAATAAATCAAGAATGCTACATTATTAAAAAGCCATCAACAATTAGGCTGCTGGACTATTTGATTCAACCAAAGGCTTAAGCTCGCCTGATTGATACATCTGCAAAATGATATCTGAACCACCCATGAGTTCGCCATCGATCCACAACTGTGGGAAAGTCGGCCAATTGGCAATTTTAGGCAATGTAGCACGAATTTCTGGATTTTCTAAGATATTTACAAACGCAAATGGGCGACCAATTTGAGTCAATACTTCAATAGATTTTGCTGAAAAACCACACTGCGGGAATTGCGGCGTACCTTTCATATATAGAATAACTTTATTATCTTTGATTTGATCACGGATTAACTGTTCAATATCAGTTGCGGTAGTGTTTGGGGTTTGCTCGCTCATAGAAGCTCCTATTTATAAGTTGGATGTCATACAAAATCGTTGTGTAGTCGATATATGGGGCAGTCGTTATGCTATTACAAGCATGGTCGCTATAGCTGATTTAATATTAGTTATTGAATATTAAATACTCGGGACTAATAATACCACGGCATTGGCCATTATGCCTTCTTGCCGACCTGTAAAGCCAAGCTTTTCAGTAGTGGTCGCTTTGACACTCACATTAGCAATATCTGTTTGCAAGTCGCTAGCAATATTGTCACGCATTGCTTGATTATAGGGAGCGACTTTTGGGCGTTCACACATGACCGTAATGTCAGCATTGCCAAGTTTGTAACCTGCCTGAGTAACTTTACCATAAACATAACGCAGCAAGATTCGCGAATCAAGACCTGCATGCGCCGCATCGGTATCTGGAAAATGCTGACCAATATCACCCAGTGCTAAGGCACCGAGCAAGGCATCAGCAAGTGCATGTAATACCACATCGCCATCAGAGTGTGCTAGCAAACTATGGGTATGTTCAATAGGCACGCCAGCTAGCATGACGTACTGTTGCTGCTGACCGTTGTTATGAAAAGCGTGCACGTCAACACCTTGACCAATTTTTATCATGATAACTCCAAAAGTGACGAAGGATGATTTGATACTTGCGTAAAGGTTATTGTACAACCGCTATTATGCAAGTTACTAACCAGTTAAGCCATGCTACTCGCCACCTTTTTCAATTAACTGCTATAATATGACGCTTATTTTATCACAATTTATTGAGCGCTCTTTATGTCAGCTATGTCAATCATACCAAATACATCAGATTTCGCTATTACAAATTCTTTTAGCACGCATCATGCTTTATCTCTTACTGACATTGCTAGCCCTGCTACCACACGGGTGATTGTCGGTATGTCAGGTGGGGTTGACTCTTCTGTCTCTGCCGTCTTGCTACAGCAAGCAGGATTTATGGTGGAAGGTCTGTTTATGAAGAACTGGGAAGAAGATGACGGTTCTGAGTACTGTACGGCGATGGATGACTTAGCTGACGCTCAATCTGTGTGCGATAAAATTGGAATTAAATTGCATACGGCAAATTTTACCATGGAATACTGGGATCGTGTGTTTGAGCATTTCTTGGCTGAGTACAAGGCTGGACGTACGCCTAATCCAGATATTTTATGTAATAAAGAGATTAAATTCAAAGCGTTTTTGGACTATGCACTCACTCTTGGCGCAGACTATATCGCAACGGGTCATTATACGCGTCGTAGCATTGACTATACCAATGATGATGGCGATACCGTCGCGCAGCTATTGCGTGGTCTGGACACTAATAAAGACCAAAGCTACTTCTTGCATGCCGTTGGTGGAGACAAAATTGCCAAAACATTGTTTCCTGTAGGTGATCTTGAAAAACCAGTGGTCCGTCAAATCGCTGAAGAGCATGATCTAATTACGGCTAAAAAGAAAGATTCGACTGGTATTTGCTTTATCGGTGAACGTCGCTTTAAGGATTTTTTACAACAATACTTGCCTGCCCAAAAAGGTGAGATTATCACTGATGATAATAAAGTGATTGGTAGCCACGATGGGCTAATGTATTACACGTTAGGTCAGCGCGGCGGTATTGGTATTGGCGGGGTCAAAGATCGCCCAGAAGAGCCTTGGTTCGTACTGGCAAAAGACTTAGAGAATAACCGTTTGATTGTCGGTCAAGGACACGAACATCCGATGATGATGAGCACTGAACTACAAGCTTATAAACTCGATTGGGTCGATGGTCTACCGCCTGCTGCTATTTTTAGTCCTGATGGTCTACGCTGTATGGCAAAGTCGCGCTATCGCCAACCAGACCAAGCCTGCTACGTATTTGCAGAAAATGCTGATGGTAGCGACGTTCGCGTCGTATTTGATGAGCTACAGCGTGCAGTCACGCCAGGTCAGTCGGCAGTATTTTATGTCAATGAAGTATGCTTAGGTGGTGGCGTGATTCAATCCGCACTTAGCGTATCTTAGTTTATAAGAAGTAAAAACTAATGGATAATACTTTTTTGTTCGTAGTCTTTATTTCATTAGCAATTTTTATATTTTTAATTATATCTATTATAGATTTACCAAATGAATCTATAATAGATATTCTACAAAACGACGTATTATTTTATGAGTAGCCTTGATTATTTGCATACTATGCAAAAAGCTAATTAAAGGCTGTAAATATGTTCACCATCCTTAATAGTAGCTATAAATATCATTTCTATTTTCTTATTGTCGAACTCACTGTAGCACTGGTACTGCTATTCTCAC
>JBBSUA010000271.1:0-3651 GCA_038235315.1 Pseudomonadales bacterium
ACTTACGCCACCCTTAAAAAAGTAACTAAAGTAGGTCACAAAAGTTAAGATACCCAAACCACCAATTTGGATCAGCCCCATAATAATGACTTGTCCAAAAGTCGTAAAATAAGTACCCGTATCTACGACAATAAGCCCAGTAACACAAACGGCGCTAGTGGCTGTAAATAGCGCATCGACAAAAGACAAAGGCTGAGTCGTGGCTTTTGGCATCATCAGCAACAATGCCCCAACCAATATGACTGATAAAAAGCTTAGGATAAAGAACTGCCCTGGGTTTAAGAATGTACGCTTTAAATTAAAATCGGTATCGGAGATTTCACGGATAAAAGTGACAAATACCGCAATCTTAATGGCAACGAAACCATCAATAGCGATTGAAAATCCTGATTGCCATAAATCAGTAAAATGTAATTCGAGTAAAACAATGATCATCACGCTAGTAAGCAAATCAAATATGGCCACTTTATTAAATAGCAGTTTTTTGAGTACTAATGGTACCTTTGGACGCATATAACGCCCTAATATGGCCAAAAATCCTAGTAAAATGACGAATAAATAAAAGAAGTGGAACAGTTGCTGTAGCCAGACAGCAAGGGTGAAACCACTATCGACTAATGCAACCCCGACCCCGATAACACTGATGACGATCGTAAATTTATTTAACAACCTATAGAGTATGGCTGCACGCATGACTTGAAATCCATTGGAGTACTGTTTATAGCATTGGCAGCACTTATAAACAGTGCGCTCAAACTATGATCATTTTTGGAGGGAATACAGCCCTATCGATTTTAGTAATAACGGATAGGTGTTTTGCCCACACCATTTATACACCTTTTTTTCAAAAGGTACGAATACTGGTTATAAATAATCGTAACCAGTTATATGATGAATCACATCACGATATGCCTATCAACTTGTTATCGATCAATATTATAAACTATAAACTATAAACTATAAACTTGATCGATAACCACAATCCCTATGAAGACATACGCTACTATAGAGTGCGTTATGACTTATGATAGGCAGTACTCTATAAACAAAATAACAATAACTTTTCATAAAATAATGCTGGATCGCGCTTATGTTACTCGACACATTACTGACCATACATTTTCTCCTATTACTGCTGATATCTTTGAGGGTGCTGGCTCGTCATGATTTGACGTCATCAGCGCGGCTCGCATGGCTCGTGATATTATTTATCCTGCCTTATATTGGGGTAGTCGTATATTGGATGTTTGGTGAGATTCATTTGGGTCGTCACTTTGAACGCGAACATAAACAAATTATCGACAAGTTGCATGATCATAATTCAGAAGTGCTAGGCAGTGATGCGACGCTCACTAAGGCTATTAAACCTGCCTATCAAGCAGCATTCGCCTACTCTGCTGCGGTTACTGGCTTTAATGCTACGCTAGGCAACCGTGCTGAGCTGATGACGGATGCAGCCGATACGCGAGCACGAATGATTGCCGATTTCGATGCAGCCACCGATCACATTCATGTGCTGTATTACATTTGGTTGATTGATGGGATGGGGATAGATACCGCGCAAGCCCTCATGCGTGCAGCCAAACGTGGGGTTACTTGTCGGGCGATGGTCGATGGCATGGGCTCACGCAAGATGGTGGGCTCTAAGATATGGCAGGAGATGAAGGACGCTGGGGTACAAGTCAGTGTAGCACTACCGATCAGTAACCTTATAAAAACCCTATTGTTCAGTCGACTTGATCTGCGCAATCACCGAAAAATTACGGTGATCGATGGCAAGATTGGCTACTGTGGCAGTCGCAACTGCGCTGATCCCGAATTTCGGGTCAAACCAAAATATGCGCCTTGGGTAGATATTATGCTGCGTGTTGAAGGTCCAGTCGTGGCACAAAATCAAATGCTCTTTGCCAGTGATTGGTTGATGGAGAATCCTGATACGCCAGTGGATAGTTTTCATTATGCTGCCAAGCCACAACCTAACGGGTTTGTGGCACAAGTATTTGCTGATGGCCCTACCCAACAGCGCGGTGCGACACCGCAGTTTTTGGGCGCGCTCATCAGCCAAGCTCAGCATACACTGATTATCTCAACGCCCTATTTTGTACCCGACTATTCGCTAGTGAGTATCTTGTGCGCGACTGCCTATCGCGGCGTCAAGGTAACGATGATTTTTCCCAAAAACAATGACTCATTCATCGTTGCTGCAACCAGTCGTAGTTATTATTGGGAACTGCTTGAGGCTGGAGTTAGAATTTATGAATATAAACCGGGCTTATTACATGCCAAGACCTTGACGGTCGATGACGAGATCAGCTTGATTGGATCAACCAATTTAGACTTGCGTAGTTTTGATTTAAATTATGAAAATAATATTGTCTTTAGCGACAAGGCATTAACTGCTGATATCGTTGAGCGTCAATATCAGTATATCGCTGACTCCGATGAAGTACTTCGTGAGCATGTAAAAGACTGGGCACTACCTTACAAGATTTGGAACAATATTGTCGCGACCATGGGCCCTGTTCTGTAGACTGATGAGCGCGATATTATTTAGCAAAGATCTTCTGCAAAACATAAACCACAAATTTTGCTTCAGTGATAAATGGCGCACACTCTGTCATTGCCAACAATGCTTGGCGCTTTTCGCTATGAGCACGATAAGCATAAGGCGTCATCGTCAATAAATCAGCCAATGATTCTGCGGATAAGCTCAAATTAGCCGTTACATAGTGAGTGCTTAACAGCTGAAAATGGGGCGTCAAAGAGGGTAAAAATTTATCAGAATCATGCTCACGCACCTCATCAAACAATGCCTCACGTACACTCGCTAAGTGTCCAACATCAGGCTTCGCAATAATGAGGTATCCGTCATCCTGCAAAATTTTGGCAAAGGCCTCTGGCAAAATTGGACTAAAAATACTACTAATACCTGTCACACTCTGCGTTTGTAGCGGTAAATGAGCGGCGCTGGTAACGATTGGGTAAATAGCAGTCTTTTTCTGCGTCTGCTGTTGATTATTTTCTTGGATTTTTTGGCTCTTCTGATCATCTTTATTCTCCTTGTTAATAACTGCAATATCCTGTTGATACCATAAATGTTTGGCCGCTTTGCTTACCTTGGCAAGCTCAATCAATGCAGGCTTACTAATATCAGCGGCAATTAGGTTATCCATTCCCGTATCTACCATAGCTTGGGTATAGTAACCTTCGCCACAGCCAATATCTAACCAGTTGGTCTTACGCTCATTGCTGCCTGTTACGGTCACTGTCTCTGTATATAGATTAGATTTAAGCGACAATGGCAATTCTCGCATCTGCTGAACTAGTAATGCTTGCAAGGGTTGATAATATCCTGCTGCCAAGAAGCGTTGACGCGCTTTAATAGACTGATGACTGTCACCCGGTGCTTTGGTTTTCTTTTGTTGAACGGGCAAGAGATTGACATAGCCTTGACGCGCCACATCGAAAGGATGACTGGTTTGCTTCGGGTGCAAGCTGCCATCACAACGCCACGTATTGGCTGCAAGTTGCAATGGTGACTGACACATCGGACAAATAAATAAGGACACACGTATCTCAAAGTTATACACAGTTAATCGATATTTTAACAAAATTTACTGCCCTTGAGCGACAAAAAAGCCACCTCGAATG
>JBBSUA010000272.1:0-3649 GCA_038235315.1 Pseudomonadales bacterium
CTCATGCTGTGACTGATCAGGATACTCGTTATAGTGCATAGTGCGCTTGAGGTTCTGCCCTTGTACCTCTTGCAAACACAGCACATCTGCACCAACTGACCCCAACGCTTGAGCAATACCTTGCATCTTGACCTGTCGGTTTAGCGGTGACATGCCCTTGTGGATGTTATAGCTGGTCAGAACAAAAGAGGTTGTTTTAGTCATAGCATTAGTAGTCATAGAATAGAGAATGAAAGCCATTACACAAGTGCACAGTAAAATGACAAGTATAAAAATGGCACCATCAAAAATTAGTACCACCAAAAAATAGTACCATCAATTTTTGACTTTAACCGTAATTCTCATCTAAATAATTGATAATATCCTGTGACTCATACATTTTAGTATCCGTATTCGGATCGACAAGATAGGGAAACAGTAGCTTGCCGTTCATCTCTTCATTCATAAGATACTCGCGTTTACCGCCTTTTATAGGATGATACTCACCAATATTAAGGCGAAAACCAAAGGCACCGATATCCTGTATTTGCTCACGGGCAACATTGTGATTGATATAACCCACTTCCAGCTCACTCAGTTTTTCGCGTACCAAACGACAAAATGGACTGGCCTCAAAGCCATACAAATGTAGTGGCTGTTCAGGCTTGCCACGCGCTTGGTTCTTTTTGGGATGATCCGCTGTAGCACCGCGCATCATTGAAGCCGCGCTTGCGACTTTATTAGCCAAAGACGCATTATCTTTTTTACTCTGGCGCTGATATTTATCGGGGGTAAAGCCTTTTTTGGAATAATTGACAAATAAGTGGTCTATGATTGCTTGCGAGTCTAGTATCTGATTGCTCTCATCACCATCATCAAAGTTCTCATCGATCAAAAACGGTACTTGCGTCTTGCCTGATAACTGTTTTAACTCATCACGGTAAACTTGACCCTTGTGCGGACTCGGACGGCTCTCAAAGTCCAAATTAAGATGCGTCATGACTTCACGCACACGGCGTGAGTACGGACAGGCTTCATGCTCATACAAGACCAATGCTTCCTTTGGCTGCATAGGTTTTGAAGTTCCCATCACGCCGCGTCCACCACGTAGTAATAATGAGGCTACGGCTTGTGCACTTTTTACTTTATGACCTAGAGCGTTATTCGGAATAATCATTGTCAATATCCTTGAGAGGTCGCTAGCATTCGTAATCGTAATCGTGAAAGGTAATTTTAATTGTCATTATTCATATTAAACAAATACTGACTTTATCGTTTTGAGAACATAACCTTTAAAAAAAGAGCATTGATTCGTAGTGAACCAATGCTCTTATTTAAGCCTATTCATCCACGATGAACAATAGCTATTTTATTACTTCAAGTGCAGTATTTGTAGCATCTTTTTACGACATTGATTAATAACGAGTCACTAAAGCAATCGGCTGATCAGCGCTCATAATGTCCTGTGGCATGAATACAGCTTCGCCACCATTATGCATTACGTGTTCAATGATCTCGCCAACAGCATCGTCAGTGACACCTTCAGCAGCAGCATCGTCCACTACGGTTAATGTTTGCGCGGCTTCATCAATCTTAGCCGACTGAATATAACCACGACGGACATACAGAGTCTCGCCTGCGCCTTGGTATGCGGCACGATAGACATCTTGCAAGTCTGTACGTAACATATCAGCGCCACGAGCTTTATCAATCTCACCCAATGCCGCTTCATGCAATGACGTACGATAGTTTTCTACCGCTTCTTGTACGCCATTAACGATGTGCTGTGCACTACCTTCTTCTAATTCTGTGACGTTCGATACCGTCGCAATGATATTATCTGGACGATCACAGACATCTTTATAATAGCCAATATTACGGGCGTCGCCAACGATTACGAGTGGCATTTTGTGCTCACCCCATAGCTCTTGTACGCTTTTATCGACTTGATTAAAGAACTCTTTTAGATGGCTGCTATCATTGTTCGCTGAGCGATCAGAACCACCGTCACCTGTTTTATGTAGACCATTGTTATCAATAGGGAATGGGATGCTTTCCATATTATTTTGCTTGTCACTATCTTTATCGAACTCTGCAACCACGCGGTCATTGGAGGCTTCAATCAGACGAGCACCATCACGGGTAAGCACTACCGTGTAATAATGTACGGCACTGGCCATATCACGGACTAAATCACGAGTTGCAAAACGATCAGAGATGACCACACGCTCTGTAGTATCTAGTGGCATGCGAATAACTTGCACATCGTCCATACTAGCAAAGATAGCTAAAGTATCTAGATTATAATTATGGTTCAGCTCTTTAGTTTTGGCGTGGATATTATCCAAAATAGTCGTTGCCGTACGTTTATCATACTCATTCGTTAAACGCTCTTCGACAACTTTTAATTGATTTTTGAGGGCAATAGGATCTTTTTCATTAGCAGGATGCTCACGATGAGTCTTCACAAAAATACTAATCGCTGGGTTGGCCTTAGTTTCACGTAAGCTCTTAAGTGTCGCTTTCATAAATGATGCTCCTTGTTTTATTATCGTTAGGGTGTACAAATTAAAACTGCGTTTATCTAAATTCATATTGCTGTTTAAATAAGTCGCTTTTAAATAAGTGGCTCTTAAATAAGTGATTCGTAAAATTATTTTCTATAACATTTATGATTTGCTATTTCTCTTAGCGTAACAAGTTCGGCACCTTCGCTATAGGGTTAGTTTGCAAGCAAATGATAACGCTTTGTAAGCAAGCTATCTAAAATAAGCCACCATAAAGAAGGACTCTACCCTACTCATTTTCAGTCAGCTTGCATTTTCAGTTAGCCATACCCATTTCTTACTTACTCACAGTAATGATAGCTTAACCACTGACTCCTATATTTATAGGGTAAAAACTTAACACTGTTACCCCTATTATTATTTTTATCCTTACTTTAAATATCTCTACTCGTACCCTTTACTAACTTTGGACTTCTTATGACTTCTAAAAACTTACATCTCGTTGATTTCGTAGCAGCGAACCCTAGTGCGCTGCAAGCTCAAGTGACAGACGCTATTGCTCAAGCTAATAACTTTTTGGATACGCTAACCGTATTCCAAGATAAAGATTTTACGCCAATAAGCGCGGAACAAGCGCTCAAAGACGTTATGACCTTTGATCATATAAATTTGGCATTAGATCGCAGTTGGGGGGTTTTGTCGCATCTTAATGGGGTGATGAGTAATGATGAGATTCGTCACATTCATCATGAGTTGTTGCCTGCTCTGTCAGCTTACGGTACACGTGTTGGTCAGCATCAACCATTGTTCGATCGCTATCAAGCACTTAAAGAGGATAAAGAATTTTTTGCCAAGCTTGAGCCCGCACGCGCGCGCGCTATTGAATTAGCTATCCAAAAATTTGAGCTATCAGGAGTGGCACTACCTAAGGCGGAGCAGGATAAGTTTGCGGCTATTCAAAGCGAGCTGTCAACGCTATCGGCGACTTTCTCGGATAATATTCTAGATGCAACCCAAGCATTTATGCTCCCTATTGAGCAACCGCAGTTGGCAGGTATCACTGAAGGTGGACTTGAGCTATTGGCCGATACGGGCGAGCAGTATAAAGCACGCGCTCTAAAAGACGGTTCTTTGACCCAAGCTGAGAGTGACGCACTACCAAG
>JBBSUA010000273.1:0-3647 GCA_038235315.1 Pseudomonadales bacterium
ACGAGGTGATCGAACGTGCTCAATTTTGGGAAGAGTATATTCAACGTTATCCAAAGGGCTACTCTGTTGAGGATGCCAAAGATTTATTAAACTTGTATCGATATATCATTATTTTTGGCTCAGATAATACTCAATGGACAGATGACGCTGTGCATGAGTTTATAAGTCCAGAATATGAGCAAGCCATGCGACAGTTAACCAAACGCTCTAACAGTATTTTGGCAAAAGACGCTCGATACCTATTTAGATTTATGGATATGAGCGATGCCAAGCGTCAGCAAAAATATCCCGCGCCAAGCGTAGATAAGGATGGCGATGAGATGAATGATTGGGCAAAGGTTCGTTATCAATTTGTTGAAGCGATGTCTATTCCTTTGTTAACAAATAATGGTAGAGATTGCCTGAATGAGGTGCTCTGCACAGATAATAGCGCTGAATGACTTTATATTGACTAATTACAGACATCAAAAACTTGAGTAAAAAAAATTATTATAATTAGTTATGCTGCCTGCTTATGTCTTTATAATGCTAGCCATTAAGGTAGATACATTTGATTAATAAATAGTCAATGCTCAGTATCCCTGCTCGCTCTTTTGATAGGTATAACCGCTTCATGCTCTCTAAAATCTCTCGTGCGGCTTTACTGGCTTTTACTACTGTCATCTTTATCAGTTGCTCGCCAACTCAGTCGCCAGTGACTGAGAAAAACGGCATCAATAGCGATAATCAGGCTAATAACGAAAGTGCTATTAAAAGTGCTATTAATTGGCAGCCTTGTGCTCAAACTAACTTTGCCAAGTGGTTCCCAAGCTATGCAGAAGTGGATTCTTTAGAGTGTGCAACGATTGACGTCCCTTTAAAGCAAACGGCTAAAACCACAGATAAGCCAACCGTTATCAAGCTCGCCCTATCACGTTTGCCCGCAACGGGTAATAAAGATGAGAAACTTGGTACGATTATTAGTATATCTGGTGGTCCAGGACAATCTGGACTGGATGTCTCTCCTATAGACTCTCCTGCTTACGCAAAACTCTCCAAGCACTTTGATATTATCGGTTATGCGCCACGCGGTGTATCTCCAACCATGCCTACTATCAAATGTGGCGCGACAGAGCGAGTACTGTTCCCAGAAGATGTACAACGCTTCGCCCAAGGCTGTTGGGAGCACACGCCTGCTGATTTATTGACTCAGCTTGGTGCAGACTATGCGGTAGATGATATCGAAGCGATTCGTCAAGCCATCGGTGCGCCTAAGATTAATCTGATTGGCTATTCTTACGGTACTAAAATCGCCGCTTTATACGCTGAAAAATTCCCTGAATATCTGCGAGCAGGTGTCCTCGATGGCGTAGTCAACCTCAATGAGACCGAATTACAAGTCGCTGTAAACCAAGCGGTCGCATTGCAAAAAACCTTTGAGCGTTTTATCTCCTCATGCCGTCAGCAAACGGACTGTTATTTTGCTGATACAAAGACGATTAAAGAGGCGGAAGCAAAACTGGCTAAATTGTATCTGTATATTGAAAATAATAAAGTCTATGATTTTGACAATCAGCTGATCTCCCCTATGAATATGTCTTGGGTGATCAATGATTTGCTAACTTGGCCTGAGCAATGGCCACTGCTTAATGAGCTATTTGTTAGCATTAACGATAGAGATTTTGAATTACTAAAAATCTTTATCGATGAGTCAAAAAACGATGTGAATTATGCAACGTTTATCTCCATTATCTGTGCTGATGGCGCACCCACTAGCGCAAAAAGAGCAAATTATATCGCCAATATTAAACGCGTTGATGCGTTACTCACGTGGGATGATTATCGTGAATTTGATGATAAGGAAATCTTAGATGCTTGTTATTACTGGCCTGTAGCTGGGAGTGACGTACCCCATATTCCCAAACTGGCTGCCTCTGCACCACCATTATTATTAGTCGCGCAAACCAATGATTCTGCGACGCCATACATCAATGCGCAGGCCATGCAAAAATACCTGAACGCCATATTGCTCACTCGCCGTAGTGACGGACATACTTTAGCATTATCAGATCTAAGTCGCTGTGTCGATAATAAAGTGGTTGATTACCTGATTAGTCCTAGTAGCTTCGCTAATAAACAAGGTGAGATCATAGAAGATAATTTTTATTGTGCGAGGTGATGGGTTTTTGATGATTAAGGATTTTTGCTCACACATCATTAACAATGACTATATGCAATTAATAAAAGCTCATCTATACCCTTTATTCTAAACAGGAATCAAACAAATGAAACTACGCATCTTAAAATCTGCCGTGACCAACCCTTGGTTTAACTTAGCAACCGAAGATTGGATATTTCAGGGACTTGGTTCTGATCAAAAAGCACCTGATTCACATACGCTGTTTTTATGGCGCAATAGCGAAACCGTTGTTATTGGGCGCGCGCAAAATCCTTGGGTCGAATGCAAAACCGATAAAATGGAAGAAGATCGCGTTTTCCTAGCCCGCCGTCAAAGTGGTGGTGGTGCTGTTTTTCATGATTTGGGTAATACCAACTTTACTTTTTTATCCCCTAAAGAGGGCTACGACCAAGCGGCTAATTTTACTATTATCATCAATGCTCTTAAATCATTAGGCATCGACGCTACCTTGTCTGGTCGTAATGATATGCAAGTTGGCGATAAGAAAATATCAGGCAGCGCCTTTAAACATGCTGTTGATCGCAGCTTTCATCACGGGACTTTATTAGTCAACGCTGATATGCAAAAGCTTGGCGATTACCTCAATCCGCACCCATTAAAGCTACAAGCCAAAGGCATCAAGTCCGTCCGCGCCCGTGTCGCTAATTTAATCGAGTTCAATGAAACGATTAATCACGAAATACTTTCGCAAGCGATTATTGAGGCGTTTTGTGAGTATTATGGTCAAACCGTTGAAGTAGAAGAGCTAGATGAGGCCAGCCTTGCACAGCAACCTACTCTTAATAAATACTATCAGCAAATGTCAGACTGGGAATGGCGCTTTAGCAAAACGCCTGAATTCTCACATCGCGTTGAGACTCGCTTTGATTGGGGCATGATTGATTTGCATATGGATGTTAAGCAGGCAGTAATTGAAGAAGTGGTTATTTTCTCTGATGCGTTAAACGTTGAATTAATTGATACCTTAAAAGATACGCTAACAGGCGTTAAATATAATAAGAATGATGTCAAAAGTAAGTTGGATGGCTTAAAAGTAGCGCAACCTGATGTGGCAGCGCAAATTAGTGATTTTGAGAAGTGGTTGGTTAGCGAGATAGAGAGCTAAGTTTGAGATTTAATTTTTTAACGTCTGAATTTTTCCGTCGTCTCGTAACCATAAATTAGAAGGATTTTTATGAAATATTTACATGCCATGATTAGAACCAATAAATTAGAAGATACCTTATTTTTCTACTGTGAGCTGATGGGCTTAAAGCTGCTTAGAAAAAAGGATTCTGAATCAGGACGATTCAGCCTGTATTTTTTGGCGACTCACGAAGGTGCGCCAGAGATTGAGCTCACTTATAACTGGGATAAAGAAGACTATACCAACGGTAATAATTTCGGTCACTTTGCCTTTAGAGTGGACAATATATATGAGCTATGCGAAACCTTTATGCAAGCGGGTGTCGATATATTAAGACCGCCT
>JBBSUA010000274.1:0-3638 GCA_038235315.1 Pseudomonadales bacterium
CGTCTTTGCAGCAGGTAATAAAGCGATGGTGAAACTCTCAGAGAATTCACGTCATTTGGCTGCGCTATTGATGCAGTTATTCCCGAAGTATTTTGAGCCCGAAAAGTTGCAAGTTTTTGATGAGACGGGTGGGGTAGGCATCGCTTTCTCAAAGTTACCTTTAGATCATTTGATATTCACAGGTTCTGGCGCGACTGGCAAAAAAGTCATGGCAGCGGCAGCGGAGAATTTGACGGCCGTAACGCTAGAGTTAGGGGGCAAGTCACCTGCGGTGATTGATCCCAATTATCCTTTAGCAAAAGCCGTTGAGCGGATCATGTTCGTAAAGCAGTTTAATGCAGGACAAATATGCACCAATATCGATTATCTGTTTGTGCATGAATCACAAAAAGAGCAGTTTATCCAAACAGTACAGGATTGGGTCAAGCAACATGTTCCTGATATTCATAGTAAAGACTATACTTCCATCATTGATGATCGCTCGTTTCAGCGCTTAAGTCGCTGTATCAGTGAAGCTCAGGATAAAGGCGCTACGGTGATTAATCTGAGTGAGCAACCAGCGGACGCCGTCAATCGTAAATTTCCACTAACCTTAATTTTTGATAGTACGGATCAGATGGAGATTGATACTCGCGAAATCTTTGGCCCTATTCTGATGGTTAAGACTTATCTTGATCCTGAAGAAGTAGTGACCTATATTGCGCAGCGTGACCGACCATTAGCCTTCTATCCTTTTAGTCAAAACAATGCTTTAGTTGATTATTATATAGCCAATGTAATGTCTGGCGGCGTGTCGGTAAATGATGCTTTATTCCATGTGGGACAGCATGACTTACCGTTTGGTGGAGTTGGTGCAAGTGGAATGGGGCACTATCATGGCTATGAAGGGTTTTTAACTTTTTCAAAGCTGCGGCCAGTATTTTATCAAGCGAGTTTCTCAAGCTTGAAGTTCATAGCACCACCATATGGTAATTTTGCCAGTCGCGTTCTTAATTTTTTAACCCGCATGAAGGCTTAGCTTAAACCGCCCCAGATATTTAAGCAGTTATTCAGCGCTCAAACTTACCCTTAAAAGCCCTGTTGAGAAAGTAGCAATACTCTCTCAACAGGGCTTTTTTACATCACTAACTTATACGGTGATTTCTACAGGGATTTCAAGTTTAGACATCCTCAGGTTTAGCCATTGAACGCCATAACATACCAAACAGCACGTCAAAATTTGCATTTAGCGGCGTATCTGCTTGACGAATAATTTGCATGATGCCGAGGCGAATGACAAAACCCATAAATACATCAAATAGAATATGCAGTGGGACTGTATTAATAAGAACGCCTCGATTTTGCCCATCTGCTAGCACACTCAAAAACGCATTAATGAGCTCTTTATTCTTATAAATAGCAATATTATGAGAACGCGATATCGAAACTTTAGACAGCACCATGACCGCATCAGGTTGAGTATCTACAAAATCCAGACATACCCATAGCGTTTTACGCAAGCGATCCTCCACACTATCTATTCCTTGTAGATGATCCATCATTCTCGCGGCCAGTCTCCCTAACACTATGTCCATAATGGTATAAAGCACCGTTTGCTTATCACCAAAATATTTATATAGCGTTTGTAGCGACACGTTCGCAGCGCTCGCAATTTGTATCATGGTAACGTCGCTTGCATCATTTCCTGCAAATAGTTGGCGCACCGCTTTTTCTATTTTGTCTAAGGTAGCAGGTCGCATATTGGAAATAGCGGTTAACGATAAAGGTTTAGCCTGATTATCTGTTTTGGTCACTGAACTGTTGGTCTGACTGTTTTTATGAGTATTCTTATGACTAGAACCTTTATCCGTATTAGCCTGCGGTTTTAACCGAGTTGTTTTCATATATTATTCCTTTGCAATATGGGTTTTTTCAATAGTTTCATGCTTGATGATAAATTATATAAGGTAATAAAAATTACCATTATTAAACAATTAGTTGCATAACTTATTTTAATTTTCTAATATAAGGGTTGAAGGCACTAAGTTATATGAAGTTTATAAGTGCTATGTCTTAAGGTAATAAATATTACCATTATTTATATAAATACGATATCATTTTTATTTTTATGTCATGTAGTAACGACGCAATAAACCTTGAAGCTTAGTTAACAGTCGATAGAATTGGTTCTCGATGGGGATTGAGCTTCGAGGAATACAGTATAGAAATACAGTGGCATCTACGACATTATAAAATAGCTTGCATCAAGGTTCATATGATAGCGCCTAGCAAAACTTGATTATAGATTTACGTACTCATTATTGAATTGAGGGAATACGTTTTTCCCTAAAGCTCATTATTTATCACTTCACTATACATCAAAGATAAAAAGGATTTTTTTATGACTGAGACTGCTTATATTTATGACTCACTTCGTACGCCGCGCGGTAAAGGAAAAAAGGATGGTTCTCTTTATCAGGCGACGCCCATTTGGCTGGTTCGTACTTTATTGAAAGAGATGCAACAGCGCCATAATCTAGACACTAGCTTGGTTGATGATGTGGTGCTTGGCTGCGTGACACCCGTTGCTGAACAAGGGTCTGATATTGCTCGTACCGCTGTCATAGATGCAGGCTGGGCGCAGAGTGTGGCTGGTTTAACGCTGTCACGGTTTTGTGCATCAGGCCTTGAGTCAATCAATCTGGCTGCCGCCAAAGTCATGTCAGGTATGGAAGATATGGTGGTTGCAGGTGGCGTAGAGTCTATGAGCCGCGTCCCGATGGGTTCTGATGGTGGTGCATGGTACATGGATCCACGCGTCAATGAAGCGACACACTTTGTCCCACAAGGCGTTGGTGCAGATACTATAGCGACGCTGAAAGGCTTTAGTCGTACTGATGTCGATGAATTTGCCACTGAGTCGCATCGCCGTGCCGCTGCCGCTTGGGAGCAAGGCTACTATGATAAATCAGTCGTCCCCGTCACTGATATGAATGGCCTGCTGCTATTAGACAAAGATGAAACCATTCGTCCAAATACTAATATCGAAACCTTAGCTGGGCTTAACCCCTCATTTGTCATGCCGGGCAAGATGGGATTTGATAGCGTTATCTTAGATCGATATACCACGATTGAAAACGTCAATCACGTCCATCATGCTGGCAACTCTTCTGGCATCGTTGATGGTGCAGCACTTTGCTTAGTCGGTAGCGCTGCTGCTGGTAAAAAAGCAGGTCTTAAACCACGCGCTAAAATCACTATGGCTTCAGTCATCGGCTCTGAACCTGCGATCATGTTGACTGGTCCTACGCCTGCCTGCCAAAAAGCTCTGAAAAAAGCGGGTATGCAAGCGTCTGATATTGATCTTTGGGAGATTAATGAGGCCTTTGCAGCGGTACCCATGAATACGGCTCATGACTTTGGTATCTCTCTCGATATTGTCAACGTAAACGGTGGGGCTATTGCTATGGGTCATCCTTTGGGTGCAACAGGTGCGATGCTCATGACTACGGTACTTGATGAATTAGAACGTCGCGATCTAAAAACAGCGATGATCACCTTATGCGTCGGTGGTGGGATGGGTATTGCGACTATCATTGAGCGCGTATAGCTCTGATAAATAGCGCTGATAGATTTTTAGTGATTGTCATTAGTTTTAA
>JBBSUA010000275.1:0-3630 GCA_038235315.1 Pseudomonadales bacterium
ATTCATGCATGGATGTCTGATAGGGTTCAATTGGCAGTTAAATCAGGTTGGCTAGATGACGCTTGATAATTCTATTAAAGGCAATGCTTAATATCAGCAAAATTTATATGGAGATCGAGACCATAGGTAATACAATAGTAGTTTACGCTTTTATGGTCACTCTTCAATCGTCATTATTGCTCAGATTTCATCTTGTCTGAATTATTATCCATATTTTGCGCACTATTATCATTTGGCATCGTATTCATATCATGTGTACTGTGATTCATGTTCATATCTGATGTCATGTTCATGTCATGATCCATGTTACCCATATCGTGAGTAGACGAGCCATTCATTGTAGCAGGCATAACCATGTGACTGTTATGATCCATCTGAGCACCTCCGCTGCCATGTCCACTATGCATATTAGCCAGTACTATAGGTACGGCAATAACCGCCAGACCCGATATCATCATGACCGCGCCATTCATTTGCCGCAAACGCAAACGTCCAATATGATTGCGTAGCCAACTGACGGTTTCGTGCGTCGCAACCAGCATTGGGATAGTGCCCAAACCAAAGATGAACATTAATGCTGCACCACTCAATGGATTATGAGCAACGACGGCGATAAGTAACGCGCCATATACTAATCCACAAGGGAGGAATCCCCAAAGTAGACCAGCTGATAAGGCGCGCGGAAAGGTGTTTAGCGGAAATACCTTTTTGCGTAGTGGTGCTAATGCCTGCCAAAAATGCATACCTAAACGTTCAAGCTTGTTTAAAAATGGTAAACCCAGCATTGTCATACCGACAAATACTAATACCAATCCTAAGAGAATACGTGGCGTACTATTGCCTACCATTAGTGGCTCTAATACTGTCGTACCGATTAGCCCTGCAATTAGGCCTAAAGAGGCATAGCTTGTTAAGCGCCCAAAATGATAAGTGGCAACCAAAGCTCGGCGCTTAGTTGGGCTGACATCTTTCATCGATAACCCAAATGCGGTGACCAAACCGCCACACATGCCCAAGCAATGCGGTGAACCAAAAAATCCCATTAATAATGCCGCAACGAGTAAGGCTGTGGTCATAGGGAGTATCTCCTACAATAAAAGGCAACGGATAGGGTATGTCAATAATTCGTAAACGATATTATTTGTAAACAAGGCTATTAGGAGAGACAGAGTACCAAAATGCAATTGAGACAAATCGCAGTTAGAGCTTACTAGAGTCATCAGTACCAAGATGACTTAGACTATCTGTTGCAATGTCATTCGATTTTTTATCATCTATATCATGATTGGCGAGTGAATCGGAGGTGGTTTGACTGGTATTTGTACTCTCAAAAGACTGAATCGTTTGTCGACGCTCTTGACGGTCTTCTAATATAATAAGCTGCGAAGCATTGTCCAAATCTTCAAACTGATTGGATTTGACCGCATAACGAACGGCCCAAATAGCGACCACAAATAACATTAGACTCAGTGGAATTAATAAAAATATGCTGAGCATGACTGTACTCTTTGATGACGATTTTTTATATATAATCAGTACATTCTATTATACGCTCATTAGCGATAGATTAAACGGACTGAATAGAGTTAAGGGTCTAGAGGTTTTGATGCGTCGTTAGGATTATTTATTAATCCAAAGTCTTGACCGCATTGCCTCTAGGGGTTAATAGCTGCTGAGTGCTGACGTCTTTTGCATAGCGGCAATTTATCTGCGGGCGCAGCACGTCACGTAGATAAGCGGCAACTTCATAAACAGCGCGCCTTGAGTGGCTCAAGTTTTGTGCGGGCTGTTGCCAATCTCGTTTGACAGGTAAAGGGGCATTAAGAGGGGTAGTATTGATGCCATTTAAGGCAAACTGCCGGCGTGCCCGTGCCATATGATAGCTATCGGTGATGAGGTAGATATGCTTTAAGGGCGTACGCTTAGCAGTAAAACGAGCGTTTTCACAGGTATTCATACTAGCATTTTCGCTGAGCTGCTCATTAATACCATGTTCAACAAGCCATTGGTTCATCCACGGTGCCTCAGCACCACTCAGAATAATAGGTAGTGGT
The DNA here is from genome assembly GCA_038235315.1 of Pseudomonadales bacterium. Classification (GTDB taxonomy): domain Bacteria; phylum Pseudomonadota; class Gammaproteobacteria; order Pseudomonadales; family Moraxellaceae; genus Psychrobacter. The sequence continues at coordinate 2,055 of JBBSUA010000275.1, forward strand.
TGATCATGATAAGCAGTTGCAGCAGCACGAATGCGATTAAGACTGTAGTTATTGAGGATAATTTGATTGTTGCTGTCATTAGTGAGACCGCCACCAAGCACGACATAGGCAGTAGGGGCAGAATTCTTGGCAGCATCTGACATAGTGGGCAGCGGCAGATAATGCAATACGTAAATGACGGCACGAGAAAACAGCGGGGTAAATAGACTGATTAAGACTAAAATAACGATAGTGGAGCCAAGTATGAAGGTAATATTTATAATACGAAACAGTTTTACCATACGTTCAGCGAAACGCAGATAATATAGTGATATCTGTTTAGACCACGAGCGTTTAGAGCGCATGCTCTTCTTGCCCAATCGTGGCATCTATGTTTACCCAAACTGGCTCACGCGCTAAAGTAATGGCAAACTTGTTATAAATACACTCGGTAATATAGTCTTGGGCATTCGCCACATCAGCTTGGGTAGCTAGATAAGGGGTATGATTGGTAAGAACTAGCGCCTGTTTTTGATGCGTGACAATCGGTTCGATACCACCACCTTTGAGACCCGCTTGCTCTATGAGCCAACCAGCAGCGACTTTCACAGTAGACTCTGGCATCGGGTATCCGACAATATCGGGATAAGTAGCTTGCAACGATGCGAACTGATTTTGGCTAATAATAGGATTCTGAAAAAAACTGCCACAGTTAGGCAATTGCTTGGGATCAGGTAGTTTTTGTCTACGAATATCAATAATGGCATGCATGACATCAGCAGGTGTTGGTTGAGCGCGCCCATTCTGTGTAGCATAATCTTGCGCAATCGTCTGCACATCGCCGTAATTGGCTGATATTTTTGTGCTGTCGGTATGTAGACGAAAGCCCACACGACTGATGAGCCATGTGTTTGGCGCGCGTTTGAATAGACTATCGCGATAGCCAAATTCGCAGTCAGTTATCGTTAGATGGTGCCACGTTCTACTAGGCAAATGATAAGCGCGAACGTATTGTAAACAGTCTTCCAACTGAACACCGTAGGCACCAATGTTTTGTACGGGTGCCGCCCCAGTTAAGCCTGGAATAAGTGCTAGGTTCTCTAAACCATACCAGCCTTGGCTGACCGTATAAGTGACCAATTCATGCCAGTCTTCACCTGCCATTACTTCGACATCAACATAGTCTTGGGTTTGAGACGTGATGCTAATTCCACGCATCTGTGGACGCAATACCGTAGCGTGTAGCTGCGCTGGCAATAATACATTACTACCGCCAGACAAGACGAACAGTGGTTGACTGTCCTTACTATTTACCAGATCACTAGCCATAAAAGCATCAAGCTGTGCTTCATCCGTTAATGTGACAACGGTATCAGCCACACATGCCAGCGCCATCGTATTGATATGAGAGAGGTCATGCAACACCTCATATCGGACGTTGGTATCAGGATATGAAAGGGTAGTCATAAAACAGCCTGTATAAAAGGTAATCAAATGCTTTTAGCGTTAACAGTAGGAGCACTATTAACGCTAAGACGTCAATTATTATAAGGGATAAACGCTATAAAAGCAGATAAAATGAGTATGCTTATACCCA
>JBBSUA010000276.1:0-3619 GCA_038235315.1 Pseudomonadales bacterium
ACTGACTTATCTTTTGTATTATCGATACTTGACTCAATATAAGGTTTCATTTGTTTCCAAATATCATAAGCATTGATTAGGCTATCGCAGCTAATCACCATTAACCAAGACTGATTAATGTTTGCTACAGTAGTATTTACCGAATTGGTTAGCGATTGGAGCGCCGACTCAATCGCTACCAGTGGCCCTTGCGTAACGTCTGACTTATCATTATCTGCAATATAATTAGATTGATAGTCAGCAATATGAGCAATAGATAGCTCTAGGCTGCTTACTAATAATTCTGTATCGACACTAAAATTATGACCATTATCGGCAATCATAATAGGTACGTTTAGCTTAACCGCTTGGCGCACATGATAGTCGAGCAAAGTCTCACCAGTAGGCAAAGTTAGCTGAGCTTTGGGCGTACCCATACGACGAGACGCACCGCCAGCTAAAATCACGATGCCAGCTAAACTGTCTGAATTATTATTCATATACTAATAGTCATAAATTAATCATGACTAGGATTAGCACGCATAAAATGCGGTACAAAATTACAGGGACGAGTTCGGCTATCGAACTGCTCTTTTAATATATCATTCCAGCCCGTACGACAGGCGCCCGTTGAACCCGGTAAACAAAAAATACCCGTACTATTCGCCATGCCAGCAATTGCTCGCGACTGAATCGTAGACATACCGATATCGTCTTTTGAAATCAGGCGGAACATCTCGCCAAAACCGTCGATAGACTTGTCGAATAACACGCTGACCGCTTCTGGCATACTGTCTCTAATAAAAAACCCAGTACCGCCAGTAGTAATCACCGCATGAACGTTAGGATCAGCAATCCAACCACTGATAACCGCGCGAATCTTATAAATGTCATCAGTTATTATCTGACGATCTATTAAATGATGCCCCGCTTCAGTCAAGCTGTCTGCTAAATACTGTCCCGAAGTGTCCTGCTCTAAGCTGCGGCTATCCGAAACGCAAAGCACTGCGATATTAAGCGGAGTAAATTCTGCGGCAGATTTTGACATAAATTATCCTTAATAATTTTTATTCAATAGGTATTTTAAGTTTTGGTATAGTAAGGTTAAAGTCAATATATTTCAAAAGTGTTATAGCACTACTGGCATGAATTTTGCGCAGCCTTTGTCAGCGTAGACACAGCAAGCAAGTAAAATTTATACCAGTAGTGCGTTTAATAGAGTCATAACCGTTTTGTTTTCAACTGACTATGCTATAAAAGTGATGCAAATCTAAAAATCGTGCTGCTGGCTAACCACCAATGATTGATAAGTTATGCATTATGCCACTGTTTGAATCATGCAAGTGGTGATGCTCAGGCTTAATAGGCATGAAGCTATGCAAAGTATTGACTAAACCTTGGACATCATTTCGCTGTAGATAATGACGAATATCATAATTGCCGTCATCAAAAAGACAAAGATGCACTTTACCCTGACTACTGACTCGCAGACGATTACAGTTATCACAAAAATGCGCGGCATAAGGGGCAATCATACCAATACGACCTAGATAATCGGGATGGCTGTACTCGACAGCAGGGCCGTCAGCGCTACCACGCGTATGAGGCTGCCAACCATGCTCAATAAGGTAATCGGTAATCAGCTCAGAGTGTGCATGTTGCGCAAAAAACAAATCGCTATTGTCACTGGTCTGCATAAACTCAATAAATCGATACGTCACTGGACGCTGCTTAACATAATCCATCGCCGTGACTAGATTCTCAAAAGCCGTTTCTGCCATCAAAACACTGTTTATCTTTAGCTTAATATCGGTAGTTTCTAATAGTTTATCCATATCAGTAATCAGCTGCGGTAAAGTATTAAAACCCGTCATCTTATGGAAGGTATCGGCATCAAAGCTATCCATACTAATATTGAGCTGATTAAGACCAGCGCTATTCCAATTAGCTAAATGCTTGCCAAGCTTATAACCATTGCTAGTCATCGCTACGGTCTTGATACCAGCAGTGCTCTTGACCGTGTCGATAATATCAACGACATCGCGACGAATAGAAGGTTCACCGCCAGTAATGCGTACCTTTTCGGTTCCGACTTGCGCAAAAGCCTTAATCAAAGTGGCAATCTCAGGTACGCTTAATTCGTCATCAGGGCGTTTGCCTTGATAACCATTAGGCAAACAATACTCACAGCGAAAATTACAGAAATCAGTAATTGATAAGCGCAGGTAAGTTAAACGTCTAGAAAAACCATCGGTCAATGGCTGATAATGATCTACAGAAGCATCCGCAGGCATAGCTACGCCCAATAAACCTGAGCGCTCATTAGTATTAACAGGTGTTATGCTTGGTGAATACAACTGCGTACTCGCTGCTATAGAATCATCATAAATCATAAATGGTTACCGCCAATATTGCGTAGCTGTCATTACATCATTGTCTTCAGCTATTCTATTACTTACTATTTTACTATCTATCTTGAACTGTCTATTTTGATACGTTAATAAACGATCAATTGCAGTGGCTAGCTTATCAGTGCGTACAGAGTATAACAAACTAAGCAATTCTCTCATTCAACTTTGCTAACTGTAGAGCCAAGAAAAAGGGTGTACATTTACTACGTTACCAGAGGCTATATTACCGCTGTCCTGATCCAACACCACAAAACAATTGGCACGGCTCAGCTGCTTAATTCTATGCGACTGCTGACTGGTAAAGCACTCTACTTGATAGTTGCCTGTCTCATCTTGCGATAACACACCGCGCTGAAAATCTTTGCGTCCCGCTGATTTGCGAACGTCATTAGTCAGGGTCGCTTTTAGAGTCAATACCATCGGCTGTTCTTGGGTACTCGCGCCTGACATCTGCCATAGTGCTGGTATCACGAACTGAAGTGCACCTACTATGGTAGATAAAGGATTACCCGGCAGACCAAAATACAATACAGGTTTATCGACGTCCTTATCGTTATCAACAAACAATTCACCAAACACGAAAGGCTTGCCCGGTTTCATCGCTACTTTATAATGGTTTATCTGTCCTAATTGCTCGATAACGGTCGTCAAAAAGTCATAATCACCGACGGAAACTCCAGCGGTAGAAATCAGCACATCGCACTCGTGCATAGCTTTGGTCACCGCGGCGGTAGTCTGCTCTAAATTATCAGCGATGATGCCATAATCACGAATGGTAATGGGTAACGGTGATAACAAAGTTTTAAGCGTTGGAGTATTGGAGTTATAGATTTGCGCCAGACTATTAAGTGGCTCACCTAAAGCAACCAACTCATCACCTGTCGCCAGAACCCCTACCAATAGCGGCTCAAATATCGATACATTATCGACACCTAAGTTAGCTAGCAAACTGATATCAGTCGGATTTAAGCGCTTGCCTCGTTGCAGTACTACTTCTCCCGACTCAATCTCCTCACCTTGCTTACGAATATTATCATCCAGCTTAGCGGTTTGGCTCAATATGATTTTATAAGGCTTCGATTTATCGATGACGTCTTTGATAGCTGCAAAGTTACTGTTCTCTTGCATAATAACGGTATCACAAGCATCCGGTACTACTGCGCCCGTAAAGATACGCACTCCTTGCCCCGCTTGCAAACTACCTACTACACCTGTAGTACACGAGCTAT
>JBBSUA010000277.1:0-3589 GCA_038235315.1 Pseudomonadales bacterium
ATTGATGACGAACAATATCTTTAATGAGAGACTGTTTTTGTATTTCTGTTAATGCGGGATTAACCAACATCATATTCGTTTTGATAGTGCGCACAATACTTAGATTTGGTAATAATAGTATTACCCATGCAACAAAGCGTGCCAGTATCTGTAATATAGATAAAGGCACGTATTTGAAAAGGTGCAGTGGATTCACATCCACTCACATAGCAGAAAATAAGACTGTAAAAACCATCTGCGCATCATCGAACCATTTATTGAGCGGGTTTATTAGTGTCAGCTTGTACCTTTTCACGCACACGTATACCAAGTTCACGCAGCTGTTTGCTGTCTACTTCCGCAGGTGCTTGCGTCAATGGACAATCAGCAGTTTTGGTTTTTGGGAAGGCAATCACATCACGGATAGAGCTAGCACCTACCATGAGCATAATTAAGCGATCTAAACCAAAGGCTAAACCACCATGCGGCGGCGCACCGAATTTCAACGCATCAAGTAAGAAGCCAAACTTGTCTTCAGCTTCTTGTTCACCAATACCCAACGCTTCAAGGACTGCTTGCTGCATCTCAAATGTATTGATACGTAAGCTACCACCGCCGACTTCAGTACCATTCAATACCATATCATAAGCAATAGACAACGCCGCTTCTGGATTGCTTTTTAGCTCAGCTACTGACCCTTTTGGCTTAGTGAAAGGGTGATGCATGGACGTCCATCTGCCATCGTCTGTTTCTTCAAACATTGGGAAGTCAGTAACCCAAAGAGGAGCCCACTCACAAGTCATCATTTCGAGATCTAAACCAATCTTTTGGCGTAGCGCGCCCATAGCATCATTAACGATCTTGGCTTTATCTGCACCAAAGAATATAATATCACCATCTTGCGCACCAGTGCGTTCAATTAAGCTGGCAAGTACGTCATCGGTCATATTCTTAATAATTGGCGATTGCAAACCAGACTCTTTATCCACACCATTGTTAATATTGCTGGCATCATTGACTTTAATATAAGCCAACCCACGTGCGCCATAGATACCGACAAATTTAGTATACTCATCGATTTGCTTACGGCTAATGCTACTGCCATTAGGAATACGTAGTGCTGCAACACGACCTTTAGGATCATTAGCAGGGCCTGCGAAGACTTTAAAATCAACACTTTGCATCAGATCTGCAACGTCGACTAATTTCAATGGAATACGTAAGTCAGGCTTATCTGACGCATAATCACGCATCGCCTCTGCGTACGTCATACGCGGAAAGTCAGCGAATTCAACGTTCATCATCGTCTTGAACACGTGCTTGATCAGACCTTCGTTGATAGCCATGATCTCTTCTTCATTTAGAAAAGAAGTCTCAATATCCACTTGGGTAAATTCAGGTTGACGATCGGCACGTAAATCCTCGTCGCGGAAGCACTTAGCAATTTGATAATAGCGATCAAAACCCGCCACCATCAATAACTGTTTGAACAGCTGTGGTGACTGCGGCAATGCAAAAAAGTTACCGGGACGCGTACGTGACGGCACAAGATAATCACGCGCACCTTCAGGGGTTGCACGAGTTAAAATAGGCGTCTCAACATCTAGAAATCCATGATCGTCTAAATAACGGCGAATGGCTGAAGTGGCTTTGGCACGGAATACCATTCGATCTTGCATTTGCGGACGACGCATATCAAGATAGCGGTACTTTAGACGCAAATCTTCTGAAACCGTTGTGTTCTCATCATTCAATGGGAATGGTGGGGTCTCAGATTTGGCTAATACTTCAATTTCTTTACCTAACAATTCAACTTGACCGCTAGTCATAGTCGCGTTTTCAGTACCTTCATAACGACGACGAACGCGACCAGTTATTTTTAGTACATATTCGGGGCGTACCGCATCGGCAGTTGCAAAAGCTTCTGGAGTATCAGGATCGACAACGACTTGAAGAATACCTGCGCGATCACGCATATCTAAAAATATTACGCCACCATGATCGCGGCGACGATGTACCCAACCTACGATAGTGATGGTTTGTTCTAAAAAACGCTCATCTACGGCGCCACAGTATTCATCTCGGTAGCCGCTATGAACGCTCATTTGACTCTTGGTAGCCATTTCAGTCTGTGTTGTACTGCTATCCATTGTAATAGGGTCGGTCATAATACTAGTTATCCAGTTGTTTGCTTAAATTTAGCCAATTGATGTAAAAAATAGTGAGACAAAAGAGTGTTGTTATATAAGGATGTTTTGAGCGTATTCAATTATGAGCATTTATCATACTTGATAGGTCCAGATCGAGCATTATCACCGTATTCTCTCATAATCAAAAAATTTTCTTGATTTTGCAGATCTAAAGTATAAGAGTAGGGCGTACTGTCACTGTTGCTAACCCTATAATTGAACTTAGCCTCTAAGCGAGTAGGTTCAAATTGAGTAATGGCGACCAGTTCAGCCTCGTTTTTAAAGAAGTTTATTTTATTGGTGCTAATTTTTATCTGCTCAGAGTTGTTAGCTTTGCAGTTTTCTTTTCCAGCAGCCCATTTGCCATGAAAGTTAACCGGTATAGTATTAACAGCTGATGTGGCTGCTGCGGTAGGTTTGCCTATTCGCTTATACTCAGTAGCCTTATCAGCACCTACAAAAGTTAGCGATAATGTATTGTCATTTAACTTTATAGGATTGCAGCGTTTACCATCTACGACCAAGAAGTCATAGGCTAGAGCAGAGGCTTCTGTATCAATGCTATCTGGGCATTCGTCTGAAATTTTAAAGTCTTCAAATTTCGCCGGCTCAACATCACCTTCTCCAGCTGTGACCTTTACTTGGTTACTATTAAACTCAATGGTGCCAAAAGGATAAGTGGTTCGGTCCCAAGAGCCTTGCAACGTATTTACAAACTCGCTGAAATGTGGGGCTTGTGCTTGGGTTTCAACTTGAGCGTTTTTAGGCGCGGTCGTCTTAAGGTCGGTCGTCTCATTAACCGTGACTGTGTTATCCGTTTGAACGCTATCAGTTTGAACATTGTCTGGTTTAATATCACTTTGGCAGGCTACAAGTAACATTAGGGGCATAGCAGCCATTACGGCGTTAAGTTTTTTAAATTTTAATAGATTTTTTTTCATAATAGTCATTCCAAAAAACGCATAACCCTATTATATAGAACCAGCAGCTATACAGACCTCAGCTACTATACTATTAGCGACCAGGCAAAAAAGCCCCCAAACTAAAAGCACTCAAACTAAATGCATAAAGTAAAACAGTGATACGTTGACAGCATAACGTCAAGTGAGGGACATATTATGCCTAATGTGCTTTTGTTATACAACTGTGCTTACAGAACATCGGACATTAGCATACGCATTATCATATATTTATCACCTCAATTCATCTGCTAATAAAATATCAGCAACCTGCTTGAAAATGCTCACGACCGCGCTCATATCAAACTGACACTGAAAAAAATATCATTGTACTGAAACTCTCTACTAAAATTAAGGAATACCATTAATGTTATTTCACCCGCCTAAGAATCCTGTTGAACTCAAAGTCATGCACCTTAATAAAAGTCAGGAGCATCGCCGTGAGGATTTACTATAAGCGAC
>JBBSUA010000278.1:0-3579 GCA_038235315.1 Pseudomonadales bacterium
AACTATCAGTGGGTTTATGATGTATATGTTACGCAAAATTCCTAAAAAGACAGATAGCATCGAATATGCAAATTATCGTTTTGAGATACTGGCAACCAGTAATTTAAAAATTAATCAGCTGCTCGTCACCAAATTTGAGGACATTATTTAGCACATGTTTTCATTTAGATTCAAAGACTCACAATAGAGGTACTTATTACTGACACTCAAGCACGCGAGCCAAATATTGCCGTACCTACGCGCACCATTGTAGAACCGTTAGCGATTGCATCAGTCATATCGCTACTCATACCCATACTTAGCGTATCCCACGCCATCAATTCTGGATGTGCCTGCTTGACATCATCAAACAACTTTTGAGTGCGGATAAAAGCATCGGTATCCGCTTTGGCAGGGATAATCATCAGCCCACGAAGTTGCAAGCGGTCATAGCCTTTAATGCTGTCTATCAACTCTGGCAGCTGTTCAGGTAAACATCCTGACTTACTGTTCTCATCATCAATATTCACCTGAATCAAAACATTAAGCGGTGGCATGTCGTCTGGACGCTGATCATTCAAACGCTTGGCTATAACTTCACGCTCAAGCGTCTGCACCCAATCAAAATGCTCAGCAATATCGCGGGTTTTATTACGTTGGATGCTACCAATGTAGTGCCAAATAAGATGTTCAGTTTCAGGCTGAGCTTGCAATACTTTAATTTTTTCGACCGCTTCTTGTAAGTAATTCTCGCCAAATTCACGTTGACCTTGCTTGGCGAGCGCTACGATCATCTCTATAGGTTTGGTTTTTGAGACAGCAAGTAAGGTCACCTCGTCACTGTTTTGACTTTTTGATAAGCTATTCTTATCATTTAGCGTATCGTCAGAAGGTGACGTTTTTTGCTGACCCCTTTTACGCCCTGCTTGCTGACACGCTCGTTCAACTTGCTCGCATACTTGCTGCCAGTTATCAATTAAGGTATTAACGCTGACATCATCATTAATAGCATTGTTGCTGGCATTGTTTTCAGTTTGATTGTTGCTAGGATTATTATCAGTAGCATTCATGGATGACCCATCCGTCTATTTTATGAGGAAAAAAAAGAATAACGATTACGTTAGTATAAGATATTTAACAAGTGAATTGTTTTTACATTTAATCAGCATAGTAGATGGTTAATTAGTATCAGTCTTGTTATGATATTGTTACATCATTTAACACGTATTGATTGATAGGATTAGGCAACTATGACTGAAAAAAGTAACTTAAGTATTGAAGATTTACTGCGATTCGCTGTCAAACATAAAGCATCGGATCTGCATCTATCAGCTGGTATGCCAGCCGTTATCCGTGTCGATGGTGAAATGACGCGTATCAATATGCCAGTCATGGATCACAAAGTCGTATATCAACTGATTTATGACATCATGAATGATAGACAACGTGCTGACTTTGAAGAGTTCTTCGAGACAGATTTTTCTTTTGAGATTCCAAATCTAGCTCGTTTTCGAGTGAATGCTTTTAATCAAAATCGTGGTGCGGGTGCCGTTTTTCGTACTATTCCCTCAGAAGTTCTGACGCTAGAAGATTTAGGGATGGGCGAGGTTTTTAAGCGAGTCTCAGAATTTAAGCGCGGCATAGTTTTGGTTACTGGTCCTACAGGCTCAGGTAAATCCACTACCTTAGCTGCTATGATTGATTATATTAATGACACCCGTAAAGAGCATATTCTAACCATCGAAGATCCAATTGAATTTGTTCATCTGTCCAAAAAGAGCCTAGTCAACCAACGCGAAGTCCACCGTGATACCTTGGGTTTCGAGCCTGCATTACGCTCAGCGTTACGTGAAGATCCCGATGTCATTTTGGTTGGTGAGTTACGTGATCTTGAGACCATTCGACTTGCCTTAACCGCGGCTGAGACTGGTCACTTAGTATTTGGTACCTTGCACACAAGCTCGGCTGCCAAGACCATTGACCGTGTCATTGATGTCTTTCCTGCCGCTGAAAAAGATATGATTCGTGCCATGCTATCTGAGTCTTTACAGGCTGTGATATCGCAAACGCTACTACGAAAGCAAACAGGTGGTCGAATTGCTGCTCACGAGATCATGCTCGGCACGCCTGCTATTCGCAACTTGATACGGGAAAACAAAATCGCACAGATGTATTCCTCTATTCAAACTGGCGCTGGTGACGGCATGATTACTCTAGATCAAACGCTCAAAAACTTAGTCGCAAAAGGTACCATTAGTAAAGATGTTGCGCGTCCTTATGCCAAGCAACCCGAAGCATTTATATAGTTTTCAATGAGTATTCATGAAATTAGTTTCATAATAGATATTTCTTTCTTTAATCATAGTTTTTAAATTAGGTACACTATGGACTTTGACAAACTGCTCCAACTGATGATCAAGAAGAACGGCTCTGACTTATTCATAACGGCCGATGTGGCGCCTTCTATGAAGGTCAACGGTACTATTCTTCCTGTTGGTCAAACACCTTTGACTGCTGAGCAAACCTTAGGCTTAGTCAAAGGTATCATGACGAATAGCCAATGCAAAGAGTTCGAAGACACTAATGAATGTCAATTCGCTATCACTGACAAAGCACAACAAGCACGTTTTCGTGTCAGTGCTTTTGTACAACGTGATATGGCAGCAATGATTCTAAGAAAAATTGAAAACAAGATTCCAACGGTCGAAGAGTTACGTTTGCCACCTGCTTTAAAAGAGCTGGCGATGAAAAAACGCGGCATTATCTTGTTAGTAGGTGCAACGGGTACTGGTAAGTCGACAACGCTGGCAGCAATGATCGGACATCGCAACAAAAACTCTCATGGTCACATTATTACTATCGAAGATCCAATTGAGTTTGTACATCAACATCAAGGTTGTATTATTACCCAACGTGAAGTTGGGATTGATACCTTATCGTTTGAGGCTGGACTTAAAAACACCTTACGCCAAGCGCCTGATGTCATCTTAATCGGTGAGATTCGTAACCGTGAAGTCATGAATTACGCGATTCAATATGCTGAAACAGGTCATTTAGTATTCGCTACTTTGCATGCTAACAATGCCAACCAAGCCGTCGATCGGATTATTCATTTTTTTGAAACAGAACGCCATAATCAACTATTTATGGACTTATCCCTTAATTTGCAGGCTATCATTGCGCAGCAGCTCATCCCTACTCCTGATGGTAAAGGTCGTCGCGCGGCAATTGAGATTTTATTAAACTCACAGCTGATTAGCGATTATATTCGTAAAGGTGAGATTCATGAAATCAAAGAAGTTATGACGCGTTCACGCGATAGTGGTATGCAAACCTTTGATCAGGCACTTTTCGATCTGTATGAAAATAGCGAAATTACGTATCAAGATGCTATCAAGCATGCTGATTCACCGAATGATCTACGTCTGAGAATTAAATTGAGTGGCAAAAACGCTAATGTAAACTTGGATGAAGGTGCTGATAGATTATCACTAGATATGAGATAACGTTTTTATTAAAAATGCATACTCAACCAACAAAAACAGCCCTTATATTGAACTGACCCCCAAAAGTTGTGTCCAACTTATGGGGGTCAGTTCA
>JBBSUA010000279.1:0-3576 GCA_038235315.1 Pseudomonadales bacterium
AATATCAAGCAAAAGCTCAATATGCGCGACTTTATGGACACAATGCGCGGCACAGGCGTTTTAGAGCTACAGCAGATGAGCGGACAGAAGCCTTATGGTGACCGTGATAAAAAGGCTTTTGCTGACGGGCTTAATCGCTTAGTGCGTTAATAGACTATGCTGTAATATAATTTTTAAATTATTTGCTAAAGCATTCAAGCTGCAAATCTACGAAGCCTAAATACTTCTCTGCAATGCCTGTCTACAATATCCCTCTGCAAATTTTGTCTGTGGATTTTGATTTTTGCAAACCCTATACATTCCGCAACCAAACACTATGACATTGGCACGCTTCATAACGAAGTACGTGCTTCATTCTTGTTACCGTAGCTCAACGCTTAGCAGTAAGCGATTCATACATTAATAATAGGAATAATCATGAAAATTTTAGTGATAGGTGCCAGTGGACGTGTCGGTAGTGATTTAGTTAAAAGACTTTTAGCAGATGATCATCAAGTCATTGGTACTACCCGCCAAGATAAGAAACTATTTGATACGGATAATTACACTCAACTAGATTTAGATATTACCGCACACAAAGATAATATTCAAAATCAAATGGATGACGATATTGATGCCGTCTATTTTGTGGCAGGTTCAGGCGGTAAAGCAGTGTTAGAAGTAGACTTGCATGGTGCCGTGAAAACGATTCAGGCAGCTCAGGATAAAGGCATTAAGCGCTATATTATGCTGAGCACCGTATTTTCACTAGATACTAGCAAATGGGACAGTCCAGCGATTGCTAATTTAAAAGGCTATTACATTGGCAAACACTATGCAGACGCATGGCTCGTTAATGATAGTACGCTTAACTACACCATTGTCCAAGCAGGTGCTCTAAAAGAGCGCGCAGGTACTGGCAAAATCACCGTTAATAGCGACGAAGCAGGTGAAAACGCGATTGAAGATGTCGCCGCTACTTTAGTTGCCGTACTAAACGCAGATAATACTATCAAGCAAATATTCAATATGCAAAATGGCGATACACCAATCAATGAAGCCATTGCAGCCGTGTCGTAAACAGCGTTTTGTTCAAGAGTAGTCGCTAATAGACTCTTACTTTTAACACTTGATAATAATAACGATTACTATCTATTAAGCCAAGCCTATTATGCCAAGCCACTTGGGAAAGTAATGACGTCCTGTAAACAAGTCGCTCCAGTTATCACCATTAGCAACCTATCAATACCGACAGCGATACCACTACAAGGTATTAGGTCATCACAAGCAGCGAGCAGATGCTCATCAATAGGCATGATTGGCAAGTTATGGCGCGCGCGCGTAATGTTATCTTGCTCAAAACGCTGCCTTAATGCTTGTCCATCTGCTAGCTCATCATAAGCATTGGCAATCTCGATGCCATTAATATATAGCTCAAAACGTTTTGCTATCAAATGACCGTCTTTATCAAGGGTGGTTTTTGCTAATGCCGCAGTCGCAGGGGGATAGTCAGTGATGAGCGTTGGCAATTCATGACCTAAATTGGGTTCAACGAAATGGCTGAATAATAAATCAAGCCAGTTTTGACGACTTTCTATCTCTCTTTGTTCATCATTCAAATCTTCATTCATGACGATAAAGCTCAAACCATCTAGACCTTTATCCTCAGCAACGGCTTGCAATGCAGCAATACTAGCGGTGAGCGGATGAATACCAACGAAATCCATGAAAGCATCGACATAACGATAATGGTTCATGATTATCGGATGACCATATAAAGCTTCTAACAACTCACTAAGTTCACTGGCAAGATCAGTCAAACTATAATGCGGTTGATACCATTCCAACATCGTAAATTCGATATTGTGCCGTACGCCAATTTCATTATCTCGAAACACAGGACAAATCTGATAGATAGGTACTTGCCAGCTAGCAAGCACACGTTTCATAGCGAACTCAGGTGAGGTGTGTAAATAATAGGTGCGCTTTTGATCTTGGTAGGTCATCTGCGCACTGACAGACTGCAAAAAAGTATCCGTGTTGCCCGCTTGCGATAATAAAGGTGTTTGTACTTCAAGGACATGACGCGTTGCAAAAAATTGTCTAATATTGCTAAGCATTTGCGCGCGATTATGCGCCATATTTAAGGTCATGGTTGGTGCGTATGTCAGTTTACCTTTCGGTTGCTTTGGTTGAGTCATGGCTATGTTTACACTGGTTATTAAGCTGTCTTATGATGATATTTCAATATAGTGAAAGTATTTTAAAAACGCTACGATACTGCTGATATATCGATATTACTTTTCATTAACTATAGTATTAATCGCTGCTAATGAGCAGAAATTTATGACAGCTCTATTATTTTATATCCTACATTTTTATAAGAATCGCTCTAAAACTGCCATTCACGGCGCAAATGGTAATCCCGTCTGAGTTGGTCAAAGTCTTTACCACTCACCTGCTCATCGACGACTTTTGCACGCAATAATTTATCATCTTGCATAATGTCATAAAATTTTATTAATCTGTCTGGATTCGACTTTAACTCAGACCATAGATACGTATTGAGAGGTAATAACTGATGCATAGATTGCGTTGGAATCAGCGAATACGCTTCACATAACGCATCGTATATCATTTGCGTACCGCGAAGCTTCCCTTCTAAGGTATAACCCGCGATATGCGGAGTAGCGATAGTCAGCTTAGATAATAAATGCTCAGAGATTTGTGGCTCATGCTCAAACACATCAAGCACAACTTGACGCGAGGTTGCGTCGATATCGGCTTCAAGTGCAGCCGCGTCAATTACTGGTCCACGGGCGCTATTAATCAGCAATGTCTGTGATGGCATTGCTGCCAAAACTTTAGCATCAATGAGATGATACGTCGGATATTGGCTACTATTGGCATCGGTTAGTGGGACATGCAAACTTAACACATCGCTTTGACTGATAACCTGCTCAAAAGTTGCATTATTGAATTTGGATGCAGGCAATAGCGGATCATAACCCCGTATTTGCCAGCCTAAGTCGGTTGCATACTGTGCGAGCGTACTACCAATATTACCCAGTCCGATAATACCCAAAGTCAAAGGCTGCTGCCAATATTGTGGACGTAAGGTCAAGATGGCTGTCAGCACGTATTGCGCGACTGAGTGCTTGCTACAGCCAGCAGCATTGGCAAAGGTAATATTTCGTGCCTCAAGATAATCTTGATCGACGTGGTCAGTACCGATGGTGGCAGAACCAACAAAGCGCACGCTGTGGTTATCTGCTAACAAAGTCGAATTTACTGGCGTCACAGAACGTATCAGTAACACATCAGGTTGTATCTCAGCGAGCAGCTGTGCGTTTATGTCACGACCTGCAACAGTGATGATATTAACCGTCTCAGCGCTGTCTGTACCTAGTGTCTGCGAGTTAAAGAAGTCATCAAGACTGGCAATATTACTATCAGCGATGATAGTAAGTGTGTTAGATGCTCCAACGGTCGTATTAGACAACTGAGCAGATGAGGACATATTTTTTGAATCGTCATTAGTAATTTTAGAGTTATTCGGCATATCAGGCATAAATGAGCGCCTCTGTCAGAAGTTGT
>JBBSUA010000280.1:0-3546 GCA_038235315.1 Pseudomonadales bacterium
ACCAACCGTCCAACTGCTGGCGCGCGTCATGAACAGATTCTACCCGTGGGAGATGCACCATTACAATTGTATTCACTGAATACGCCTAATGGTGTCAAAGTCAATATAATACTAGAGGAGCTGGGTGAGCTGGGAATCGAAGGCGCTGCATACGACGCTTACAAAATAGATATCTCAGAAGGCGATCAGTTCGGCTCAGGCTTTGTCGCCATCAATCCTAACTCAAAGATTCCAGCATTGGTTGATCACTCTATTGTCGACGATAATGGAAAAGCAGGTAAGCCTATCGCACTTTTTGAGTCTGGCGCTATTTTATTGTACTTAGCTGAAAAGTTTGAGAAATTTGTACCGTTGCAGCAAGGCGCAGCACGCGCTGAATGCCTATCATGGCTGATGTGGCAGATGGGTAGCGCGCCTTATCTAGGTGGCGGTTTTGGGCATTTTTATGCTTATGCTCCTGAGCCTATGGAGTATCCCATCAATCGCTTTGCTATGGAAACCAAGCGTCAACTTGATGTTCTCGATAAACATTTAGAAAACAGCCAGTACATGTGTGGCAATGATGATTCAGACTACAATATCGCTGATATTATTATATGGGCGTGGTATGGTCAATTGGCTCTCGGCAAATTATACGATGCTGCGGAGTTCTTACAAGTTGATGACTATTCGAACCTAAAACGTTGGGCACAAAAAATAGCGGAACGCCCTGCTGTAAAGAGAGCAGTAGATCTATCACTGCAACCTCTCGTCTAAGATGTCATTTGCTATTGCTATAGCAAGAATCTTTAAAAGGCAATAAGAAGGCTGATAAGTAATTTATTTATCAGCCTTCTTATTGCCTTTTTGCAAACTGATGACTTATTTATGCGAATACGTTGATTGTGGAATTACACAATGCTACATTAGTATAACAGATAGAAACATGAGTAGTTTAAGATGGTTGCGCACTACGAGCGTAAGTAGTGGACTTATGTACCATAATTATAAGAAGAGTTATGACTATGAATAACCATTCCAACACTGCATCATCACATTTTCTTGCTGGTAGTACACTAGATCGTACTGTTATAGCAAAACATTCAATCCAAAAAAACAAATGGTTTAACAATAACATTATGCTGTCAGCATTGGCTGCTATAAGCACAGCGATGATAAGTTCTGTCAGTATAGCGGCAGAGCCTATCGAATTGACTTACGATGATTGGCAAGTTGTCTGTGACAATACCTTAACGTGTCGTCTCGCAGGATATCAAGCCGACCTCAGCACCAATTTTCCAGCATCCATATTGTTGACACGTCGAGCGGGTAGTAACGCGACTGTCACTGGTAAAATTAAACTTGGCGGCGATAAAAAAGGGGCGAATAAAGCATTAATGGAATTGGGCAATCGTCACCGTGCTTCCTTATTTATTAATGGTAAGGATTTAGGGGAGACAACGTCATCGCCAACAGGCGCAGGTTATGCCGATCTTAATGGCACGCAAACGGCTTCTCTGTTAGAGGCGCTCACCAAATCGAGTAAGATTGAGCTGGTCGTTCGTAATTCGCGCTGGCAAGTCTCTGATAAAGGGGCTACTGCGGCAATGCTCAAAGCCGATGAGGCGCAAGGACGGGTAGGAACACCGAGTGCGTTTATAAGCACTAATAATGCTGCATCCAATAATAGTGTGTTCGCCGCTAAAGCTGCACCGCAACTACGCTTAGTGATTCCCGACCAAACCGCTCGTTCCAGTAGCAATAAAAAGTTCAGTATAAGATCTTCGCAACTTGTGAAGATGATGCAAGGCACAATGAAAAATATAGAAAACGACTGTCCAGATTTTTCTGATGAAACACCGTGGGAGGTTAATCGCTTAAATGGCACTCAAATACTAGTGCAACATAGCTGTTGGACAGGTGCTTATAACAAGGGTAGTGGTATGTGGGTTATGAATGATCACAAACCTCATAATCCAAAATTAGTGACTGCCAGTGCTACCTTGTATGATGATGACGGTATGATAAGTTCAGTACAAAAGGGTCGCGGTATTGGTGATTGCTTGACTAAGGCTGAGTGGGTGTGGACAGGAAAGAGCTTTGCTAAAAGTTATCAGGGTAGTACAGGGTTATGCCGGCTGATAGCTGCGGGTGGTGCATGGGAGTTGCCGACCTACGTATCAGAGGTAAAACGCTAAAGATAAGCGGTATGCGTCTAAGACAATATTTATAATAAACTGAATAATTAGTAGAGATAGTCTAATTGCTATGCTATACTACGTCGCCACGTTAGCTTTGGCTTGCGTGAATTATGAGATTGATAACATCGCCTGCGATTTTGGGTCTAGGATGACCATGAGTAATTGTTGCCGATGATTTTGTGTACTTAAATAACACTTAATAATAGAGTTATTTTTGACTCATATCTTATCTACTAGTTCAATTTTAGAAACTAGATTGATTGTGAATTGCAGTTATCGGCTTTAGATAAAGTTGGATAACGTAGCAGTGACAAACAAGGATGAGACACTCGGCACTACCACCAAAATACGTCAGACAACACGTAGGACTTTATTTAGAAGTGAGACGCTCATTAGCGCTACACTTCTGGTTATTAGTATTTTTGATAACTTCTTAAAATAAAGACACGTGATGAACGGTTATCAGTGGTAGGCATCAAGTTCGCTGAATTTACAGCGGCTTATACTACTAAGGATTCTCATGACTGACATCTTATCTGCAATCGCCGCTGAAAACGGTATCATCGAAAGCACAGACACCCCAAATACTGATAATAATAATCAAGCGCCTACTGCTGACGCTACTGAAGAAAATCAAGTTACCTTTCAAGAACTCAATATTGCCAAGCCTATTCTTGCTGCGCTTGAGCGTAGTGGCTACACCAACCCAACCCCTATTCAAGCACAAGCGATTCCTTTTGCGCTAGAAGGTCGTGACTTATTATTGTCAGCGCAAACGGGTAGTGGTAAAACTGCTGCATTCGTTATCCCAGTGCTTGATCGCTTAAGCCGTGCTACTAGTTTTGACAAACTAACTAAAGCCCTTATTCTAACGCCAACACGCGAACTTGCTCAGCAAGTGCATGATAGTGTCCGCACGTATTCTAAAGACATGCGCGGTCTATTTTGTGTGCCATTAGTTGGCGGCGCGCCATACAATGGTCAGATTACTGCACTGAAAAAAGGTGTACAAGTTATCGTTGCGACCCCTGGTCGTTTACTTGACCATATTAATGCTGGTCGTGTTGACTTATCTAGCCTTGAAGTACTCGTACTTGACGAAGCGGATCGTATGTTAGACATGGGTTTTGCTGATGATATCAACGATATCTTAAAAGCGGCTCCTACTGATCGTCAAACCATCATGTGTTCTGCTACTTGGGACGGTCCTGTTGGCAAAATTGCCGCCAGCTTCACCAATAACCCTGAACGCGTTGCGATCAAAGTTGAATCTGCTCATATCGATGAAAAAGTATACTACGTTGATGATTTTGATCACAAAAATAGAATCTTAGACAAGATCGTTTGTGAGAAAGATGTTGAACAA
>JBBSUA010000281.1:0-3534 GCA_038235315.1 Pseudomonadales bacterium
GGATAAAGAAGGCTTTTTGCGCTCTGAGCGTGCTTTGATTCAGACTATCGGTCGTGCTGCCCGTCATATTAATGGTAAAGCTATCCTGTATGCTGATCGTATTACTAACAGTATGCAGCGAGCGATTGAAGAGACGGATCGTCGCCGTGAGAAGCAAATCGAGTTCAATATTGAGCATAATATTACGCCACGAGGTGCGCGTCGCAATGTCACGGACAAGATTGATACCGGTGAAGACTTAGATGCTAATGATAATCAAGCGATACCGGTCAAGAGTAATCTGCCCGATGTCGATATCAGTATTTTGCGTAGTCCTGATCTGCTGGCGAAAGAGATCAATCGTCTTGAAAAGCTAATGAAGCAATTCTCACGTGATCTGAAGTTTGAGGATGCGGCTAAGACAAGAGATAAAGTACTGGAGCTAAAGGCACATTTACTTTAGAAATGTTGTAAGTTGAATGAATAGAGCGGGTTGGCTTGTGGCTAGCTCGCTTTTTTTTGGGTTTCCAAGCCGATATGGTTGGCATACCATACGACTAAAAATGCTTATTTATTTCAACACACAACTTGTAAAGACTTTTATCTTCACAATCTATAGTATTTTGCAAATCGTCAGCCCAAAAAAAACCATTTATGAGATCAGAGCTATCAAAACCCACATCTTTTAAAATTTCATTTGGAACCCAAGCAATTAAACAGCCTAGTTCAAATTTCCCTTCAACGTAGGTATATTGCAGCCAAGACTGCCAAGAAGGGATATCTGCATCATTAAAAAAGTCATTCTCAAACTGTGCTATACAATCATAGAAAGTCCAATAGGGGTTATAAATTAATATTCTACCTGATGGCGTACTCGCATTGATTGTTGCTAGTTTATCAGCAGGAATACTAGAATTAACTAACATCCTATTTATCATCAGCTCTTCAACAACTACCCGAATGGCTTTATTAGAAAATATAGCGTCTCTATGCGAAATGAACACTTGGAAATCATACATTTGATAATGACCTTTCCAAAATTCATAATTTGACGTCTCGTAAGCCAGCCACGATTGGTATACCTGTTCCTTAAGTAAAGGAATGTTGATATTGTATTTACTCACTATAATTAAACTCCTAATTTTACCAACAATAAACGCGCTTTTACACATTTCATCTTAAAAAATACCAGTCATTCTAATACAATAGTTGAGTACAATTTGAAGCTATTTAAGCTCATCAAATTATAAATTTTGAACTATAAGTAAGGACATAATTATAATGGACGTTGCAGGATTATTCAAAAAAGGCATAGAAAAACAATTACTCGATGTCGACGACTATATCTTTAGACCTGAGCGTATAGATATGATAGTCGATGAAGGTGATTTGAGCTGTGTGTTAAATAGTGATGGTAGTGTCAATATTTTTTATACCAAGGAAGGGATTACTGATGTCAGAGCTGCGGCTCGCAAGCACCCTTTTACTGCTTTTGACACTGAGCTGTATCACGGCATTTATGACGATGTTATCGAAGATGTGGTTGATGCTGTGAACGACATCATCAAAAGTCATTCTAAATACTTCCGTCGTAGTAGAGTTCTGCCGATGGGAGCCGCTTTAGGAAGTGATAGCGTTATTACAGACGCAAAAAAATATTAGAGTTTACTGTAGGTAATAAAAAAGGGTACGTTATGATCAATTAACGTACCCTTTTTTATCACTCATCTTTTAATAATTAGCGATTATTTAGTAAAATTCGCATAACAACTCTGTAGCGATTTTGCCACTACTCTAGTCACGAGCTGACCTCTATATTCTGCATCTATTGCCGCATTTCCCAATTCAATGAGTGTTACTTGTTGAGGTGCTTGTTCACTGACGCAGCCACAAACTTTGCTTTGGACGGCCTCTTTTTGATTTTCTGTCATAGCAACGCTGGCAATGCGCCAAGCAGGTTGTTTTTGAATTTGAACACGGCATTGATTATCAATAGCAGCTTTGAATATATTCATACCGATGTCGTTTGCGGTACCAATAGCAGTGCCTGCATTAGTATTGGCTCCTGTGGTTGTGCATCCTGATAGAGCAAATGTAGCAAGCATCGCTATTGAAATTAATAATTTTTTCACGCATTTATCCTTCGATATTTTTAATATGGTTAAGTAATGGCTTTTAAAGGTGAGGAATATTGTCCAATTTGATGTACGGGCAATAAGCACCGATGATGATACCTTTTTATAGCGTTAACTTATATCACGTATAACAATAATAAATATAGTCAGTTCAAAAAAAATTGATACGTCAATATGGACGTGCTACTGGTATAGATTTTACTTGCTTGCTGTGTCTACGCTGCGTCGAGCCTGCGCAGAATATATTTCAGCAGCACTGTATCGTTTTTAAAGTGAATCGACTATATAAGCTAAAAAAATTAATTGAATTAGGGAAGGTTTCATATTTTCACTATAGCGACATTCGTCGAACCTATATATTTCATTTACGTCATCTCAAAAATATAAAGTCATGCTATGCTAATTTTAACTTTTATTGGTAGCGGAGGCGGGTATGTCACGACATTTTTTTATCTTATTCACGCTGTTGATGGGTACCAGCCTGAGCGCTACTGCTAATATCAAGATTCCCAAGCAGATCATCATTGATTTAATAGACAGTCGCTGTGATAATCCTGATCCTAACCCTAGTACCAGTTCTACACTAAAACCTATATTAGACTATGATTGTTCAGAGAAATATGAGGATTCTGATGGCGATGAGCAGAGCATGAATTACAGTCTGCGCTTATTGCCTTTGATAAAAGATGATTTTAATCAAGACGGTATTCAGGATATAGCGCTAGAAATCGAATCAATGGGGCCGTTAGGTGGTAGTGTGACGACTAATAGCGGTATCCATTATTTATTATTGAATAAAAATCAGAAAGTAATAAACGATCACGAAGTGCTACTTTATGCGCCCTTTAGCGAACACATTGTTGAGTATCACATAGAAGGCTCGCAGATATCTTACAGTGCTATTCCTAATTATCGCTCGCATCCTGAAGCTTATGAAGATGGTGAATTGATAGATTCGCCGCTTGAGTTTGAAGTGAATTGGGTCAATGGGGCACCAATTAGTGATTATTATCGTGACAACTGTCGAATGTCGGATATGACCAATAAAAAAATATTTACCGCAAAGCAGGGAGTGACGCGCTTGGTCGATATTGACATGCACGATTATACGCAAGTAATTGAAGAAGAGTTAAAGATAGGCAATACAGTAGTATCTGCAACTTTGAATGGATGTAACGAGCCTATGCTGACTTTCGATGTTGAGCCGAGTGCTGGTTATGATTTACCTGTTTTAGCTGATGTACTACAAGGGCTGATTCCTGTTACTTACCAACATAAACAGCTCAAAGAATTATTAAAATTGGACAAAGCGTCTCAAATTAGTTTTGGTGAATCAATCCCTTTAAGCGATGGTTGGAGAGGGCAAATACATATAAATCGGAGTATTGAGAACTCCAGTATACGAATCAACTTATCTCAA
>JBBSUA010000282.1:0-3534 GCA_038235315.1 Pseudomonadales bacterium
AAGTTGCGTACGCAGCTGTTGTAGATTACGTACGGGATCGAGTTGCTCTTTAATCCAACTACTCAAAATTGGCTTGGCAAGCGACCAGATATCTAAATCAGGATATAGGTCGCGACCAAGACCTTCAACATGTACTAAAGTCTTGAGCAACAGCATTAACTGCGGCGGAATACTCATATGATGGCGACGAGCGATATCGAGTATCTGCATCAATACCCCCGCAAAATCGATCTCATTGATAGACTTTTGCAGCATAGGACCTACGGTACGGCGCATATCACGCATGAGCGCATGTTTATCAGTATTGGGAGGTATCCAGCCAGCACGGCTCACAATATCAACCATTGCTTTGAAGTTGTTATTCATGACTGACAGCAGCATCCGTGCCACAATTAACTGATCATCTTTGGATAAGGTACCCATGATGGCACAATCAAGACCGATATAGCGTGGTGCGTGCCCTAAATCAACGGGTGCCATATTAGGCGTTAACGTGTTGACTGGCGGCGTTTCGACGAATACATTACCGGGGTGCATATCCGCATGAAAGAAGTTATCACGAAACACTTGGGTAAAAAATATCGTTAAGCCTTTTTCTGCAAGTGCGGCACGATCGTAGCCTAATTGATCAAAGATTTCGATCTGTGAGATAGGTACGCCTTGGATACGCTCCATAACCATGACATTTTTTGCGGCATCATAGACTTCTGGCACATACATCAATGCTGAGCCTAGGAAGTTATCACGCATCTTAGTGGTATTGTCGGCCTCAAGATTTAAGTCCAGCTCATTGATCATGACTTGCCGATAGTCTTCAACTAGATCGATGATATGTATTGCACGTGCCGCTTCTATACGCGCTGATGCCCAATTGGCAAGCTCACGTAATAGCTCAAAATCCGCGATGATAGTGCTGCGTATATCAGGACGGACGACCTTTACTACCACTTCACGCCCATCCATAAGCGCTGCTGTATGCACTTGGGCAATAGAAGCCGCCGCTAAGGGCTTAATATCGAAGCGTGCAAATAGAGTGTCAATGGACTGTCCAAGACCATGCTTAGGGTCTTCGATTTGATGGATAGCAATCTCAGATGAAAAAGGTTTTACTTTATCTTGTAGTTGAATTAACTGCTCAATAATTTCAGGAGTGACTAAATCTAGACGAGTTGAAAGCAGCTGACCAAGTTTTAAGAACAGCGTTCCCATGTCTTCTAGTGCATACTTAATGGCATTAGGTTGATGCTTTTTGCCCCAAGCAGCAGGATGCAGCCGAATTAAACGCGCTAAGGGTTGTAGCTGCGGCGAATCCTCAACAGAGAAATGAGTGTCAATACGATAGCTTGCCGCAATGCGCCAAAGCTCAAGTAAACGAGCACGATGAGATAGTAGCATGGGCAATAGGTACTCTAATTAATGACTTTTTCTAAGTAAATAGTTGAATGGGGCGAATATGGCTTATCGGTTGTTTGTTAGGCGCGCCTGCTCAATTTTTATAGCCATGAGTCTAGCTTCTTCACGTTCGATATCAGCGCGTAGCTTGAGTAGCTGCTGCTTGAGATCATTTACTTCTGCTTTGTCAGTAGGGTCAGGCTCATTAGTGCCTGCTACCTCGTTCGCCCAGTCACTAACATCGTCAAAGGCACGTTTGGCACTATGGCGTAAGCCCCATTTGAGTTGCGAGATAAGCAGCTGTAGTTGACTTGCCATTGGCTTGCCTATGAACGGCTCTAACTGTCCAGCGACGTCAGGATCAAAACCTGCTACCAGTTGCTTCAATTGCATGAGAACTTTATAGTCGCCTTCAATCGGTAGGTTGCCTGTGGGGCTGCGCATTAGGTTGAGTAGCTGTGCTGGATTGTCCACATTAATAACGCAATCTGGTGCGCTATGACCAATACGCGCCATATCGAGATCGGCTTGCTGACGCTCATCTTTGTCAGTGCCACCATGGGATTCAAACACGCTGTCAGTACTGACTGGCTCAAAACGTATACGTTCATGATTGAATAAGATATCAAGATGTATCTCAGGCAACACCATATTAAGACGTAACACCTTACCTGCAAGCGGAGTAAGACCTGCTTGGGTAATCTCATCGCTATTAATAGCAATGTTAATCAGTTTCTCGGCACCTGCCAAAATTAAGACCGTGAGCATAATACTGTCACCTGTTTTAGTAGCGCTATTTTTATTAAGCCTTAAAGCCGCGGTGTACTGCGACAATGCCTGCGGTTAAGTTATGGTAATCACAGTTCTCAAAACCCGCTTGCTCCATCATTTGCTTGAGCGTCTGCTGATCAGGGTGCATACGAATGGATTCGGCTAAGTATTGATAGCTCTCAGCATCATTGGCAACGATTTTACCCATGATAGGCAGGGCAGTAAAAGAGTACAAATCGTACGCTTTCGATAAGGGCTCAAATATGGGCTTTGAGAACTCTAATATCAATAAGCGACCACCCGGCTTGAGAACACGATACATAGATCGTAGAGCGGCATCTTTATCAGTGACGTTACGTAGGCCAAAACTGATCGTCAATAAGTCAAAGCTATTGTCATCGAACGGAGCAAGGGTTTCTGCATTGGCGAGTACAAAATCTACATTATTGCAGCCCGCATTAATTAAGCGCTCACGACCCACTTCTAACATCGCGGCATTAATATCAGATAACACGACATGACCACTTCGACCCACTTCACGGCTAAATACTTTAGCAAGATCGCCAGTACCACCAGCGATATCAAGGACATGCTGACCGGCGCGTACGCCTGATAAGCTAATCGCATAGCGCTTCCACAAACGGTGAATACCAAAAGACATCAAGTCATTCATGATGTCATATTTTTTGGCAACTGAAGTAAAGACATCGGCCACACGCGCCTGCTTTTCAGCCTTGTTCACTGTCTTATAACCAAAATGAGTTTCCTCGTTACCATCCGTATCGAGCGTATGCGGATTATTGATATTGTCACGTTGATTAAATGCTGTCTTCGACGTCTTTGCTTGCGTATTATTTATAGTGTTATTTACGTTGCTATTGTTATTCGGCATCGTAGTTTGTTGCCCTTGCGCGGTGCCTATTGGCAAATCTTGTACTTGCGTAAAATCAGTTGCGACAGTGGCGTCACTACTGGGTATTGGACTAGGTATCGGACTTTGGCGTGCTTGAGCTTGAGCGCTGATGCTTTGGCTATGAACGATACTCTCTTTAACCAATTTATCTTGAATATGACCATGGCTGCTAGGCTGCTGATCGGTATTGTTTGGCGTGTTAGTCATAAAGATATCCGTTTGCTTGTTTTTATGTGGGTTGTTATATGAGCTTTTATATGAGGGGTCAAATTGATTAGGCTATGATACACCAAACACATTAGTCTTGCCGTTATTATCAGGGGCATGCACTTGGTCAACAATCATAAGCTCACGTGCACAAAACGAATCGATAAATCCACCGACGCTATCAAGAGGTTTCATAGCCATAAAGCCGGCATCAATAAAGTCGTATAGCGGCTGGTAGTTATGACGGTAAG
>JBBSUA010000283.1:0-3494 GCA_038235315.1 Pseudomonadales bacterium
CGCTGCACAAGCGGTTGCTACAGATGCGACGGCAGCACCTGCTGATGCGGCAGCCCCTGCCGAAATGAGCGCTCAAGCTGCTCCTGCTGAAGAAGAACCTATTCCTAAAGATACCCCACAAGTGCAAAAGTTAATTGCCTTATATCCCAATTTGATTGCACGTATTCAGCCTGTTGGTCGCGTATGCTTCGAAGACGGTGAAGCTTGTGATGTGACCGCTCGCTCGTCTGGTCCGTCAGCTGGTGACGGCCCTCGTGACGGTGCAGCGGTATATAATGCGGTATGTCATACTTGTCATGCAGCAGGCTTGCTCGGCTCACCGATCTTTGGTGATGCGGGTGCTTGGGGTCCACGTATTGCTCAAGGTAAAGAAACCTTATATACCCATGCAATCAATGGCTATAATGCTATGCCAGCCAAAGGTGGCGCTGATATACCAGATGAAGAAGTGCAAAACGCGGTTGATTATATGGTTGCTGAAGCCAGCTAGTCGAAGACCTAATTGCAATTACTGCTTTAAATACTTGAGTGATACTTTATAAGTATTTAGAGCAGTACATATAAAAAAGCACCTATTTCATTCTATGGAGTAGGTGTTTTTTTATGTCTAATCTTTGAGTTTTTGACTGTTTAGCTGTTTTTAATAGAGCATTAGTTATACTTATATCGTCGTTATGATAGAAGGTAGTTGAAATTCATCTAGACTAACCTCACATTAATGCCTTAGATTATACTTTAACTTTTTATACATTAATAAAAAAGAGGCCTTCATGTCTGAGGTACCCGCACTTGCTATCGAGCATTTATCCAAAACATATGATAATGGTTTTTCAGCGTTAAAAGACGTGAGTTTAATTGTGCCCCAAGGTGGTTTTTTTGCCCTTTTAGGACCCAACGGCGCTGGTAAATCAACGATGATAGGTATTATTAGCTCATTGTTTGAGCCGACGGCAGGTAGCGTGAAGATATTCGGCACGGACTTGTTGGCCAATCCTTCAGTTGCTAAGCAGTATCTAGGTATAGTACCGCAAGAGTTTAACTTCAACATGTTTGAAAAAGTTGAAGACATCATCATTACTCAAGCGGGCTATTTTGGTATACCTGCTAAAGAGGCTAAGCCACGCGCCGAGCGTCTGCTCAAAGCATTAGGTTTATGGGACAAACGCGATAGTAAGTCGCGAGAGCTGTCCGGCGGTATGAAACGCCGTTTGATGATTGCGCGCGCGTTGATTCATAAGCCTAAGCTACTGATACTCGATGAGCCTACCGCAGGCGTAGATATTGAACTGCGTCGCTCAATGTGGGAGTTCATGCAACAAATCAACGTCGAAGAGAATACCACTATTATTCTAACAACTCACTATTTAGAAGAAGCTGAGCAGTTATGCAAGCGCATTGCGATCTTAGATCATGGTGAAATCAGAATTAATACTGAAATGAAAGATTTGCTTGCGCAGTTGTCGGTTGAGACTTTTGTGTTGGACTTAACCCAACCGCTAACCCAGCCGTTAGTTATTGATAAAGTAACTGAGATTACTCAGCCTGATGAGCTAACCGTTGAGGTGACTTTAAGTGAAGGCGAGAGCCTAAACTGTGTCTTTGAGCAACTCACTGAGCTGAATATCGAAGTGGCCAGTATGCGTAATAAGTCTAACCGACTAGAAGAGCTATTTATGCGTCTAGTCGATAAAAATATTCAGAGTGAAGACAGTATGAAGGAGGCAGGGTTATGAGTAAGGAAATAATTATAGATCCTAATGAGACCATGTCATGGAGCAAGAAGTGGGTCGCTTTTAACACTATATTGATGAAAGAGATTCGCCGGATTCTGCGTATTTGGCCACAGACCTTACTGCCGCCAGTTATTACTATGACGTTATACTTCGTCATCTTTGGTAAAATGATTGGTTCTCGTGTAGGGGAGATGGGCGGCGTACCTTATATGCAGTTCATCGTTCCGGGTTTGATTATGATGGCGGTGATCACCAATAGTTATTCGAACGTCGTCTCAAGCTTCTTTAGTGCCAAGTTTACCGCTAGTATTGAAGAGCTATTGGTATCTCCAGTCTCTAAGCACTCAATATTATTAGGTTTCGTTGGCGGTGGTATCTTTCGTGGATTAATCATAGCTGTCATTGTCTCTATTGTGGCGCTGTTCTTTACTAAGCTTGGCATTGAGCATCTTTTCGTTACTATATTTACGGTATTAGGTACTTCTATTTTATTCTCACTGGGTGGCTTTATTAATGCTGCTTATGCGCGTTCATTCGATGACATTACTATCATTCCAAGTTTTGTACTGACGCCGCTGACTTTCTTAGGCGGAGTATTTTACTCAATGGAGAACTTGTCATCATTTTGGTATAACGTCTCTTTACTGAATCCAATTGTCTATATGGTAAACGCCTTTCGCTATGGTATTTTGGGCTACTCTGATGTCAATGTTTGGTATTCGATGTTGGCTATCTTCGTATTCTGCGTAGTGTTCTACTTTATCTCTTATCGTCTACTGAGTAATGGTTCACGTATTCGCTTGTAGATTGAATTGTAATAATTGTCTTGTCGTTTTATTATAAGAGTCCAACGCTGTTGGGCTTTTTTTATGATTAATAATAAAAGATTGTTTTCGTTTAATAGTTCGTAAGTTAAATAAAGATTATGATACCTAACAAATAGCTGTCAGCAATTTATTATAATTAATAACAACCAGTCATAATTTTTCAGAGTAACTATATGACCCGCTTACACATCGCATTGGCTGTACTGGTTACCTTTATTTGGGGCGTGAATTTTACTTTTATTGCGTGGGGACTTGAAAGCTTTCCGCCGCTGATGCTCACTGCCCTGCGTTTTTTCTTTACTGCCGTGCCATTGTTTTTGTTTCTCAAGCCACCTAAGTTTAACCGTACGTTGTTTATCTATGCCATCGGTACGTTTGTCATGCAGTATGCCTTTGTATTCACCGCGATGCATTTGGGTGCGTCAGCAGGATTGACGGCGTTATTGCTACAGCTTCAGATTTTTATTACCGTATTGCTGGCGTATTTTATATTGGGTGAAGCAGTGAGTCGCCTACAGATTGTCGGTATGCTGGTCAGCGTACTAGGGCTAAGCGTGATTGCGCTAAACCTTGGCGGTGACATGCCTTTGGTTGGGTTTGTCTGTATCTTGATTGCGGCAATAGGCTGGAGCTTTGGTAACATCGCCTCAAAGCAGGCATCAACACAAGCTGCTACAAAAGCTACTCAACAAGGAGCTAGCGTCACGCCTACTACTGGAAAGAATAAAGCGCCCGCATTGTCTGCTTTAGCACTAGTGGTATGGGGCGCTCTAATTGCTTGTGTCATTTTAACCTTGTCTTCTCTTTTATTTGAGACTGACGCATGGCAGTTGGCAACGTTTACAGAGGCCTCGCTGAAGTCTTGGTTGTCGCTTGGGTTTATCGTCTATATTTCAACGCTTATAGGTTTCGGACTATGGGCGCATCTGCTTAG
>JBBSUA010000284.1:0-3481 GCA_038235315.1 Pseudomonadales bacterium
GACTCGAGTCACTTGCGAGTTTGTTTTGTCATTATCAAAATGCCATTGGGTAGATTCAAAATGAGCCAACGGAAATTGTGCCATATTAAAAAAGCTAGGACCTGTGAGCTTGAGGTTGAACGTTTTATTACCAGTATTTAGAGAGTTTATAGGAATAATAAGCGAGATATTGCCTGTCTTGGCGCTCGGGTCATATTGTAGTTGTCCCTTAACATTATAAAAGCCGCCAGTAGTGCTAGAGGTTTTGAAGTTATCAATCGCAAAGCGTACATTGGTACTAGAAGGATCAATGACATAGTTGGCGGCATTGCTACTCATGTTGATAACAGCTAAGCTGCTTAGTATCAGTAAAGGTGCTGCCAACCGCGTATAAAAATTTACTATTAATTGCCTAAGCAAAAGTCTTGCCATAGCTACATTCCATTGTTGACGCTTTATATACCAAGGATTTCCTCAGTAACGGCAAGTTGTACTATTTCGTGAGCAGTAGAAATTATACGAATAGTCATTTTATACCCTATTTTTCAATACTTTAGTAGATATATTTTTATATATATCAGCATAATAAGTCTGATAATGCTCTTATAATTGATTACTGAATTTTAGCTATATTTCTATAATTTTAATGAGTAAGCCGTTAAGAAAACGTTAAGACAGGGACTATATTTTAGTAATAGAGTGTATTCTAATTTTTAATATTAGTCGCTCTCGGAATTAAGATGCTTTATGAGTCGCGCTCCATTGATGACGATGACGCGCAGGTTCGTCATTTAGTCTCACTCAGCGATTACCCGACAGGCGCCGTTTGATAAACCAACCAATAATCACAGCTACGGTAAGTAATAAAAAGATCTTAGAGTACGGTGCTAATATGTCCTCAATGGCTTTATAGTTGCTACCGAATTGATAACCTGCAAGCGTTAGTAGCGTTACCCAAATACTCGATCCCAAAGCAGTCAAGAGCAAAAAAGGAAGCATCGGCATATTATTCATACCGGCAGGGATTGAGATCAGAGAACGAATACCGGGAACCATACGTCCAAAAAACACCGCCTTCTTACCATGGTTGTCGAACCAACGACTTGAAGCTAGAACATCTTCAGGCTTAACAAACACGTATTTACCATAGCGTTTAGTCAACGTTACTAAACGCTCTTCATCAAACAAACGCCCTAAGTAATACAGCGGCAATGCGCCGAGTACCGTGCCAAGTGTGCCTGCTAGTATGACGAGCACTAGATTTAGATCACCCTTTGCTACTGCAAAACCTGCTGCTGGCATAATGACCTCAGAAGGTATAGGGGGAAAGACGTTTTCGGCGAACATCGCAAATATAATGCCAAAGTAGCTAAACTTTGCCATGATCATTAGTACCCATTCGCTGATTTGATTCATCACGATACCTTATTAAGATTAAGTAATTGACTAAATAGTGGATTAAATAATACTAGGGTAGCAGTACCATTGTTAAAAAAGAGTTAAGACAAGCGCTAGTAAATGATAAAAATGATTAGATAATTCAGTATTCATAGACAAATATTGCTACTATCAACGGATAGTTATTTAACTGCTTTTCTAACTGGCTGTCTCATAAATTATCATGATACCAAACTCTTTTATCAGTCCTGTCCGTCCTATTAGTCTTATAGGTACTTGGATAACTTTCTTAGTTATTATCTTTCACGGTCTCACTGTGTGGGCGGTAATGTCTCTAGATAGTCCTGAGTTATCCAAGGTAGCAATGCCACAGCCTGTACCCATTCAGTTAGAATTAATAACCCTCCCTACGGAAAATAATAATATAGAATCTAATTCACAATCTGAACCTCAAGCTCAACCTCAACCAGAGCCGCAACAGCAAGCATCACAGGCAGAAGTAGTGACGCCAGTAGAGAAAGTAAAACCAGCACCATTAGATGTAGATAAGACAAAAGCTACTGAGCAGGTAACATCTAAACTAAAAGAAGAACCTGTAGAGCTAACTGATGAAAAAAGTAAGCCAAAAAAGGATAATAAGTCAGAGAAAAAAAATAAGGTAGCGGAAGACAATAAACTAGAAAAAGAGAATAAGCAGCAAGAAACTGAAGCGAATGTAGTCTCGCAAGTACTCATCATAGAAGAGACGAAAGTAATCATCAGATCAAATGCAACTGATGATGAGATGAGTTTAGAAGACAGAATAAGAGCAATAACTGCAATATATAACAAAGACCAAGCGCGTCAGCGCCGAGAAGGCTTAAGACGAGATGCAAATAAAAGGCAAGAGGATAGTAGAGTCAATCAAGAAATAAATCAAAACCGTGATAAGGATAAGAATAAAGATAAGGACAAGGATAAAGATAAAGATAGAGCAGGTATAAATAACTTTGTAGAAGAACAAGCCAGCTGGATTGGCGATACCAAGCCGATTGCTGATCTGCCCTTACCGCTATGGCTGAGTACTGATGCACAATCAGGGGACGTGTTTATTGTAGTCGTAGAGTTGCAGGTAGATGAAAAAGGGGTCATTACGGAAGTGAAGTTGCTCGAGTCATCAGGCAGTCAAATAATTGATTTTGGGGCTATGATTCAAGTAAGAGCAGGTCAGCTTAAACCTTTTCAAAAAGACGGTGTAGCTGTCAAAGGCGTCGTACCTATGTCATTAGTTTATGAAAGACCATAAGTTGACTGTTATGTTCTATCTAAGCAAGACACCACAAATAAAGCATTATAAGCATTGCGCTACTCAATAGACTAAAGGAAGTTATATGGATTTTACAGAGTATTGGCAATATACTGATATTATTACTAAGTCTTTATTTTTTACATTGTTTGCGCTATCCATCGCTTCTTGGGTGACAGGGATTTTGCGATTGTATGATAGCCGCCAGTTAGCCAAGACAGTATCAGATGATTTAGTGCAGCAAGTGCACAAACAGGTATCGCCCAGCTTACAAACTAGCCCAGAAGAGCGCAGGCTTATCACAGAACAAACCTTATTGCAGCACATTGGTCGCTACCGTTATCAGAGTGAAAAAGGATTACCATTACTGGGCACCACAGCTGCCATTGCGCCCTTTATAGGATTGTTCGGAACCGTTTGGGGCATATTCCATGCGCTGCATAGCATAGGTGAGAGTGGGCAGGCAGGACTTGCACAAGTTGCAGGCCCTGTAGGTGAGGCACTTATTATGACTGGTCTTGGTATTGCTGTAGCGATTCCAGCGGTGATATTTTATAACATTATCACGCGTATGAATCGTCGGATATTACATGCCGCGAATGATGTCGCGCATGATCTATTAGGGGCGTCGATGCGACAAGCGACATCAGCAGATAGTAAAGTCGTCGATAGCAAAGCCGTCGATAGCAAAGCATAAGTAATAGCCATTGACTCGCTACCCTAATTAATAGAGATAAAAAAGGAATCGAATATGGCATTCCATCTCGGTGATGAAGAGCCCCAAGGTATCAGTGAGATGAATTTAATACCACTCATCGA
>JBBSUA010000285.1:0-3473 GCA_038235315.1 Pseudomonadales bacterium
TAAAATAGCATAAGTCTCTAAGTCTAGCTCTCCGGTCGGATTACGCGGTCTAAAGTGCAACTGAAATGCATAAATTACATCGCGGCTTTTCTTATCCCACTCATCGCTATCGTTTATTCGATAACCGTACTCTTTAAAGGCTTCTTTTATCTCAGGTATCGTTGCTGCATCAAACTCAGTCTGATTCATAAAAAAGGCTTTGTCAGTCTCTTCATACCAAGCGCCAATACCATATTGCTCATACAATCGTTGCCAAGGGAATTTCGCACCGGGGTCAATCTTTCGAGAAGGTGCTATGTCAGAATGTCCGATAATATCCTTCGGTGAGATGTCATAGCGCAATGCTAAATCCTGCACCAGCTGAGCAACTTTCTTAATCTGTATCTCTTCAAATTCTACATAGTGATCGTAAGGATGATAGTCTAAGGTTCCTGCTTTTAACGCACTTCGATACTGTTTTGCAATGCCGTCATTGACGATTTCTATGCCAATAGAAGTATCATTCAAAATAGTTCTACCTGCAAATCCACCATTTCCAGCATGCCATGCGCGTTCACTTTCAGGGACTAAGTTATAAATTTTATCATCGTTATTATTTAGAATAAGGTAATGAGAGCTGACGCCCGTAGTGGTCAATAGCTTGATAGAACGTGCATTATCACTGACGGTATAGTGCAAAACGATAAATTTAATGCGCTCGCTTTTGCCAGTGGCTTGATAGGTTTCGCTATCTACAATAAAAGATTCGGTATTTGCTACTTGAGATTTATTAGTCGTGACGCAGCCGATTAATGGTATTGTCAAACATAATGCCAGCGCTAAAGAGGTGATATTTTTTGCCATGAAATGCTCTGTCTAGGGTTAATCGTTTAGAGAAAGTGATTTAAGTTGAGCTGGTATTAAGATCTGATTAGGTATTCATAGATATATAAATAATATTTCCAATTAGCTAAAATATTGTCATAACCTTGCGTTTTAACGTTTTTTTGAGCTGGCATGTAGTTAACAAATCCTGTCATATCCAAAGGATAGCCAAAATCAGCATAAACTGTATTTATGCTGCCGTAATCGTTACTATCATTGTGTCTGTTGTTAAATAGCCAAAGTAAAATAATATATCTCAATCTGTTATTTAATGAATTATCATCTGTAACTACTGTTCCGTCATCCCTATTTGCACTACTAATATTTGTTTCTAAGTCTTTAAAAAAGTAATTGAGATCATGGTCGTTCATTAGAATATTGAGCGCAATTGTCAGCAAGTACTCGTTGTCAGGTTCTTGTGTAAGAGCAGCATCGACAATTTTTTCTAAGTCCTTAAAATCAATGAGCCTGCGCTTAATAGCAAAATCGATCTCTTTTGCAGATAAAACGATGCTGTGTTTTTCCAAAAAAGAAAAAGAAATATTTATGTCGTTCATAATCATTCTTCTTTATCAGGTTTTAAGCTTCTTACGCAAAACCACCTTCCAACTATCCTCCAAACACTCAATCGCTAACCATGGCTCAATAACTTCAGCGGCAAATTTATCTTTTGAATTAGACAATTGCCATAACTTTTCAAGCGTAGCAAACGGATAGGGGCGTTCAATCAGATAAACAGGCAAATCAGCGCTAATCATCCCATCACGAACAACTTCAAAATACCAGCCAGCGATACCTTGCTTGGTAATCCACGAAGCGATATTGGGTACTTTTAGGAATTGTCCGATTTGGTCATTGATTTTGTAGCACGGTCTGCGTGGTTGGACGATACGTAACTGCACGCTATCGCTACCGTTTACTTTATCTTCTCCGTACTGAAAGATGTCGCCAATACAAGCGGTACTCTCATCCATATCAGCCAGACCATTAACGGGTTCGGTGATAAGGTTTTCGCCCAATGTACCGATACGCACATTAAGATCAAACTGTGTGTTGATTAGCCCGTAAGTAGCCGTAGCCATTTGATGGACCGCTTTTAATGGGCCGCCATGATGTTTGCGATCGGCTTGCTCATCGGTAGTGAGCCCCATAAAATCGACAGCGACTGGCGCTTTAATCGGCGCTTTATCAATAGCGCTCATTTGCTCACGTGAGAAAGGCATTGCCTTGCCAGCACGAACCTCGATTAAAGTCGCAACATGTAGGGGCAGCGTTTGATTGAAGTCGTTTTTGCTTTGCTGTACTAAAGGATTGCTTGATTCGGTGCTCATTAGATATTTCAGCTCATAGTTATTTGGCAGATAAATAGGGTTTGAATATTTAAACTATCTTAGCCTAATCATTACTAACTTTCAGCTTATTTGCCTTATTAACTTAACTGAATTTTTATCAAAATGAGCGCATAAAAAAAGACCGGAGTATGAGTCCAGTCTTTTTAATTTAGCTTCACAGTTTTAATAAGCTGCTTGGATAGACAATACTATTTGTTCTTATTGCGACGACCCGCGGTTTTCTTTTCACGTGGTATAGCAACCAGTTCAGCCAACTGTTCAGGTGATGACCATAGACCTTCTAAGTCATAGAACTCACGGGCGGCTGGCATCATCATATGGACGACGACTGCGCCTAGATCAATCAATGTCCAGTCAGAATCATTGCCACCTTCGCGGCCAAGAGGCATAAAGCCCGCTTGTTTAGCATCAGCGCCGAGACTGTCAGCCATCGCGCGTACATGGCGTTTTGAAGTACCGTCAGCAATAACGATACGCTCCATGACGTCGGTTAAGTCTTCTACATTTAATACGGTGATATTTTTGGCTTTCATATCTTCTAAAGCCGTTTTTACGAGTGCTAAACACTCATTTAAACGTTCGTTGGACATAGTTGGAATCATAAATGCTAATCTCTTGAATAATCGATAACAATAAAGGGGTAAATGGTCATTTTAGAGGTTAAATGACGAATATAGGCAATTTTAACGGAATTAACGCACAGAATACAGCTGATGAGCAATAATATATTGATAAACCATAGGATTGAGCCATTTTGTCAAGTGATTAGGTTCGGCAGTAACGTATTTAGCAGAGGATAATTGCTTATAATCTTGCTTACCAAACTGCGTACGAATCTCAGTACTGGACACCGTCATGACCGGTTTTGTGTCTATATAAATGCGTCCTTTGAGCTTATCTTTCAAGGGCTCATCAGTTGGCGATTTCTCGGCTAATGGTTTATTGATTGAGGGTCTATCTATAAACAGCAGCTCAGCGACTGAGTTGACCACTTGTGCTTGTAATACATTCGGCAGCTCAGTAGCCAGTTTAGTCATCAACTCGGTCGTTGGCGTTGCACTATGATAAGTTGCGATATTCTGACCAGTCAATATTTTAGGGATAGCAATCGATTCAGCTAGTGGAACTATTGGTTGCTGATAAGCGTCATTCTCTCGATCAAATAGCCAAAGATTAACGTAGTCCGTTAATTGCAGGCCATTCTTCCAACCTTTCAAACTACGCGCGCTATCCATACCCATAATAAATATCAGACTA
>JBBSUA010000286.1:0-3465 GCA_038235315.1 Pseudomonadales bacterium
CAGATAGGTTGCTAAGCTACCAAAAATGAAGGCAACCAAAATGGATGAGAAAAATAAGATTTTGTCTTTCATAAGATATCAATAGTTTAGTACGATAGTTAATGGAGTTGGATTTGCATTAAAATTGATTAACAAAAAATACTGCAATTCATTTGAGGTAAGTATATCTTATTCACTTAAACGTAGACCTAAAAAAGCCATTCCTATCAGTGATAAAAACGGCTATGGTGTAATGCAAATATAAATAGCAGATAACTTTAGGTCTGAATGACGTTTAAAGCTTTAAATATAAGCTAAAGTAAACACCTAAAAATTGCTCAGTTTAATCACACTGGTAACCATATTTACTGTCACTAGTAGTGGCACTGTCATCTTCTAAATAATCGACAAATGCTTGAATATCATCACCTATAGAATCAAGATCATCTCTACTATCTCCACCAATTTGATAAGCGAAAATTGTTTCATCATTTATACTGTCATTTCTACATGCGAGTGAAAAAGTTCTACCATTATTAAGATCTGGAACCTTTACTAAACATGTAGGACTACCGTCAGTAGATACATTAATTCTGAAAAAATCTTGATTAATAAGAGAAGAGTTTCCTATTACACAATTTGGTAAGCCTTGAAACTTAGTAGGGATAACTTCGTTATTGTTACTACTACCACTACTGTCAGAATCGCCACCACAAGCCGTTAAACTTAAAGCAGTACCCAATAACACTATACTTAATAACTTATTCATAACTTAGCCTCAAATCAATTTAGTTTTAAAAGAAACATTTTGATGAAGTATCACTAGTGTTTGGTTAAGTAAACTTTATTTCATAAAAATATCAAATTGTAATAAATTATGCAAGATATTTGTTTACAATTTATCTTGAACAAGTATAAGAATACTTATTAAAAGTCTGAATATCATTTTCTATGGATTTAATATCGGCATCCTCAGTAGTTTTTATTGAAAATCTCGCGTTCACTGGTCCACCTGGTAGAGTGAGATCTTGACAACTCAACGAAAAAGTTTTGCCTTCATTGATATTTGGTTTCTTGACCAAACAACTTCCGCTAAAACTCCTGACAATAATATTATTACCGATAATCTCACAATTTGATAAACCTTGAAATTGGATTGGTTCGGAAGATCCGCTGCTATCAGAATCGCCACCACAAGCTGTTAGACTTAAAGCAGTACCCAATAACGCTATACTCAATAATTTGTTCATTGTTCATCCTCAAACTATTCATTCATTAATATAAATAAACGGTCATTTAAGCACTTTTATTTCTGTAATGCAACAGATTTATGAACATTTGTATATTCATGTATCAGGTTATAGTAATAACATCAATATTCACTTTTTATTATCGAATTTATACGATCCTTATTATCATCTAAAGTACCTTAAATAGTCTTAAAAACTGCTACATATCTGCCTGAATTAATCCTTTTTTATCCCAACTCTTGTTATAATCGTGCCACAAAAAATTCTCTATTGCGTTATGCGCTGTTTCACTTACTGTTGACCTAAAGGCACTACTATGACCCTACTTACTGCGCTTTCCCCAATCGATGGTCGTTATGCGTCCAAAGCGGATAGCTTACGCCCGTATTTATCTGAATTCGGTTTGATTAAAGCTCGCGTCACTGTTGAAATTCGGTGGTTACAGTCGTTAGCTGACAATAGCGAGATTGGCGAATTAGCAGCATTTGATAGTGATACCAATGCTTTTCTAAATACTATCGTTGATAACTTTAGCGAAGCGGATGCGCAAGCGATTAAAGATATCGAAGCGACAACCAATCATGATGTTAAAGCGGTTGAGTACTTTATTAAGGACAAATTCCGTGGTCAGGCAGCACTTAACGATTCGCTTGAGTTTATTCATTTTGCTTGTACGAGCGAAGATATTAATAACTTATCTTATGCCTTGATGCTTAAAGACAGCCGTAAAGTGGTACTCGATAAAATGCAACAGATGACAGATAGTATCGTTGACTTGGCAATCACGTACGCCGACCAGCCGATGCTATCACGCACCCATGGTCAAACCGCTAGTCCAACGACGCTTGGTAAAGAAATGGCAAACGTCGCCTATCGTCTTGCGCGTCAAATCAAGCAAATCGGTCAGGTTGAACTATTAGGTAAAATCAATGGTGCAGTTGGTAACTATAATGCGCATTATGCCGCTTATCCTGATATTGATTGGCAAGCACATGCCGAAGCCTTTATTGATGAACGTCTTGAGCTGGCCTTTAACCCTTATACTACGCAGATCGAGCCGCATGACTATATTGCTGAATTGTTCGATGCGATGAAGCGTTTCAATACTATACTCATCGATTTTAACCGTGATATTTGGCAATATATTAGCTTAGGCTATTTTAAACAGCGACTTAAAGAGGGTGAAGTTGGCTCATCAACGATGCCCCATAAAGTCAATCCCATTGACTTTGAGAACTCAGAAGGCAATTTAGGCGTAGCTAATGCAATGTTGGCGCATTTAGGCGAAAAGCTGCCTATCTCACGTATGCAGCGCGATTTATCGGATTCAACCGTACTACGTAATATCGGTGTGGGTCTGGCTCAAAGTATGATTGCTTATGATGCGTGTCTTAAAGGCGTGAGTAAGCTTGAGCTGAATGCTCAGCGCTTAAATGACGACTTAGATAATGCGCAAGAAGTATTGGCAGAACCGATTCAAACCGTGATGCGTCGCTACCGCGTTGAGAATCCTTATGAGAAGCTTAAAGCACTAACTCGTGGCAACGCCATGACTCGCGAGGCAATGCTGACTTTCGTTGAGAGCGATGAGTTATCAGCGGTTAGTGATAGCGACAAAACGCGTCTACGTGAGATGACACCAGCCACTTATATTGGTAATGCGGCTGAGCAAGCGCATAGCATTAAAGACTGGATTGCTAAAATCTAATCTATCGTTTAGAGCGTAGAGTATGGATAAGTTCCCTAAATCTGTAATTATCAGCACCATTGCGGTACTCATTGTGATGGTGATGGCAAGTATTGCGCCGTTAGACTGGTCAAACTACCTGCTACATCAAGCGGGTACCTTGATATTTTTAGTGATGATGCTAGCGATATATTGTTATTGGCATATTAGTTCGCGAGCCTATGTGCTCGCGACTTTGTTTTTAGTTATTCATGTCATTGGCGCGCGCTACCTATACTCTTATGTTCCTTATGATGACTGGACACAGCGGTTATTTGGTATTCGTTTAAATGAGCAGTTCGGTTGGCAGCGCAATATGTATGATCGCCTCGTGCATTTTAGCTATGGGCTATTATTATTTAGCGCTATGTATGAGAGTTTAAAACATTTGCTAAAAATACAGTTATCTAAACCATTAATAGCCATAACGCTCATGCTCAATATGTCTACTAGTATGCTCTATGAATTATTTGAATGGGGCATTGCTACCACTCTATCACCAAAAGCTGC
>JBBSUA010000287.1:0-3464 GCA_038235315.1 Pseudomonadales bacterium
AATTAATGAAGATAAACCAATATCATAAAATGAAGATAAACCAATATCATAATAAGTCTTAGTAGTATTGTTATAGTCAGTTGAAAACAAAACGGTTACGACTCTATTAAACGTACTACTGGTATAAATTTTGCTTGCTTGCTGTGTCTACACCGACAGAGGCTGCGCAAAATTCATCCCAGTAGTGCTATAACACTTTTGAAATATATCGACTATATAAGCAACATTAATATTTGCACTATCTATAGACCATATCTATTCAACCGTTGTAGTCAACGGTCTAACCAGTAAGGACGCACTTGGTGTTACATGTTTGGTTGAGAGCGCAGCATAGTCCGCTTGCCGTTTGGCACGCTGATACCCAGCAATGGCAAACCGTTAACGGCTGGCAGCAATTATACGATACTTATAATAGTCGTAAAAACAGCCATAACTCACTATGTCTGTATTTTCCTTCAACCCATATACTGCAAGTAGATACTGAACTCAGTAGCTCTCAACTGAAGCAGTTGGGGACTGTGGGAAAGCAGTATTTATTTGAAGAAACCGCTCTTACGCCTGTTGAGCAATTAACGATTCGGCAGACCAGTCATGCCAATATGCATCATTTATATGCCTTGGCTCAAAGTGACATTGAGATGTGGCAACAGAGTGCAACCCTTGCGGGCTTAAATATAAGTGCGCTACTGCCTGATTTTTTGTTGTTACCTATTCCAGAGGAAGGCGCAGGGCAGCAAATCGTCTTATATCAAGATGACTATACAGCGCTATTACGGCAGTCACAGTTTCAAGGATTAGCGGTTAGTTATTTGCCGTTGATTCTTGAGAGAATGCCGCATCTAAGTGAAGTTTGTGTAATTCCAGCGATTGAATCTTCTGATGATATAGCGGCTAGTGCGACAGTTAGTGACTTCACGGACGAAATAGATAACCCGCTGAGCTTACAAAAATCACAAGCGCAGCAGCCGTGGGTGTCGGACGTTACTATCAGTGCTAATATTGCAGCTGAGACAGTAGCTTTAATGGCTGAAAAACAACTGCTGCTAACCCCGTTATCAACTACGCCAACGCCAGTCGACAATCCTGATCGGCACGCCCTTAATTTATTTACTAAATCATCTGACTCACAACTATCGCCTTATCTGCGCGTGGCAATGATGGTAGCCTTGTCTGCGATAGTACTACAGATAGCAACAGATGGTCTGCAAATGTATCGATATAATGCGGCTGCTACTGAAACTCAAACGGCTGTCGCTGCTCAGTACCAATCTTGGTTTCCTGATGAGCGTCTAAACTCGCGCAATAAGTTACAGACCCAAATGCAACCAAAACTGCGTAGCGATAGTCGCGAATCTGCATCACACTTAGCGATACTGGCGCGCATATCACCACTCATTAAGCAGTCCTCACTACAAGCACAGGCGCTAGTGATGCAGCCAACAGCGCTCAGCTTTACTTTAATAGCACCAGATCGGAGTAGCCTTGATAAGTTTGCTAGTACGCTGAGTGCACAAGGTTTGACTGCCAATTTAGAGCGGGTTAATAGTAATGAGCAAGGTCAATTCAGCGGACAAATAACCGTCAATATTGTTGATGAAAAGAGTGCTAATGATAGTCCAGCTGAGTCTTAAGGGGCTATTTTTGCCAAACGCTATTTGTTAGTTATTTATTAATAGTAAAACAGCTTAATAGTAAAACAGCTTAATAGTGAAACAGCATTCAAAAATGATCCGTCAAAAATTAAATATTAAGGTCAAGTCGTGAATATATTACCGCGCCGTAAAAAAAATGCTACCTCGACAACAAGCGAATTATCAGGGCGCGTCAATGACTATCAAAATGTTTTGTGGTCACGTTGGCAAGCCTTGTCGCCTCGCGATCAGATGGCACTCGGTATATTGATCATTTTTTTACTGCTGTTTGTTGGAGGTTATGGTGGTTATAGCATCCATCAAGCTGCTAAAGACAGTAAGACTGAGTATCAAGAGCAGATTGCTGATTATTTTTGGTTACGTGCGCAGGCAGGGAATATTGATCCCAGTGCACTGAATGCTACTGGTGGTCAAAACGGTGCTGAAGCCTTGCCACCAGCCAGTCAAGTGAATGCCATTTTAAATGCTTCGGGTATTAACAATGCGCAGGTCATTGCTGCTACTGATTCAGTGCAGTTAAGCTTTAGTAATGACAGTCAAGCGGTGGCCAGTGCAGCATTAGCAAGGCTCAATCAGCAAGGCTGGCAATTCACGCAACTGTCCATGCAACAAGATATAGTGACCAAGCAGATTCAAGTTCAAGCGACGGTCAGCTCTTAACGGTTTTGATATGAATTAATAATGAGTGCATAAGCGCTCACTCTACTCATCTTGAAAACAGTCATAATTGCCACAATAAATAGAGCAGTGGCGACTTCCTTGTTATGGATACTTATTATGAATCGATCTGTTGACCCTCAGTCTAATAAACCGTTACAGCAAACGAAAGTAGCTGAATCTAATACTGGTAATAATTCGCCTTTTAGTGCACAGCAGAATGATCATCAGCTCATTGGGCAGAATCAAGGTAGAGTAGGCGATGTAATGAGTGAGGGCAAGAAGCGCTCTTTAATTACTTATAACCACATTACTTATTTATTGTATATATTGAGCTATTTTACCGCAGGCCTGTTGTGGATAGTGCCTATTGTGATGAACTATGCTAAGCGCCACGATGCTGACAATACGTGGCTGGCGACTCATTTTGATTGGCAAATTAAGACCTTTTGGTACAGCATCGTCTCAGTTGCCATAGGTGCGATGATCATTGTTTTCGCACTGAGTGGTTTGGGTGTGAGTGTGCTGGCAGATAGTGGAAACTTAGCCATTGGCTCAATTCTGCTTACTGGATTCGGATTGATGGTTGTGGTATTCACCTTTATTTGGCATCTGTATCGTATTGTACGGGGTTGGATTGCGCTCACTGACAATCGTCCTGTCCCATAAGAGTGTAAATTAATAATTGCATTTAAATAAAAATCTAGAATTGCCCTAATAAAAAGACCTTTACT
Source organism: Pseudomonadales bacterium (assembly GCA_038235315.1). GTDB lineage: Bacteria > Pseudomonadota > Gammaproteobacteria > Pseudomonadales > Moraxellaceae > Psychrobacter. The sequence continues at coordinate 3,044 of JBBSUA010000287.1, forward strand.
ACAGGGTTTAACACCTATGAAACTTTGGTCTTATTTCTGTTAAGCTGATATAATCGCAGCGTTTTATGGCATTGACTGTTTTATTCATGCTGTTGCATTCATTATTTTTATTAAAGTAGAGTTTATCGTCATTATGTCCTATGCCTTACTTCGCCCGTTTCTGTTTAAGATGGATCCTGAGCACGCTCATGATATGACTTTGTCTTTATTGGATAAAGCGCATAGAGCACGTGCATTAGGTCTGGTCTATGGTCAATCTATGCAGCCGACAGATTGCATGGGATTACAGTTTTCTAATCCTGTCGGATTGGCAGCGGGATTGGACAAAAACGGTGACTATATCGATGCCCTAGCTGAGCTGGGCTTTGGCTTTATTGAAATAGGTACGGTCACGCCAAAACCACAAATCGGTAATGACAAA
>JBBSUA010000288.1:0-3443 GCA_038235315.1 Pseudomonadales bacterium
GGTTATCCAACGCAAATGCATATGCAAGCTATCGAAGATTATGGGGTGTTAGATGAGCATCGGCGCAGCTTTGCGCCAGTTCAGAGAAAGTTAGATAAGGATAATAGAGATTAAGTATAGTTTTCTAGATTTATAAATTAAAAATTTACTACTGTGAGTGTATGGTTTACATTAAGAGGTATCAAAGCAATAAATATTACCTTTATCTTTGAGCAGTTGTCCAAAAAGAGGCGCAATATACTGCCATGTCTTCACTCCACTATCTTATAGGATAAATTATGACTCTTAACACGTCAGTAAAAAGCCTTAGCATTATTGTTTTTTCAACGATGATGTTGACTGCTTGTGGGGGAGGCGGAGGCTCAGACGGTAACTCGACTACGAATACAGCGCCAGATTCCCAACCCTCGAATCCTGCAACAGTAGAACCGATAACCTCTGCGCCAGTGACCTCCGATCCTAGCGCTCCAAATGATGGCCAAACTAACAATCCACCGCCAAATAATAATGTTAGACCGGACAACAATGAGCAAGCGGCATTAACGGCAAGCAACGAAATTAGCATTGCTCGTACTAGTTGCGGTCTTGGCGGTACAACTGCTGATACCGCATTGCAAACCATTGCCGTCTATCATGCTAATTATATTAAGCATGTGTTTGCTAATTCGACACCAACGAGCTTTAACGCGCATATTGAAAACAAAATCAATGACATTGCCAATGTGACTGGTGACAATAATCCGTTTTTTAGAGGCGACAGTTTCGAAAGACGCTTGTTAAATGCAAGTTATGCAAATGCAAGTAATGGCGTAACCGAGAATATTGCTCAGTCAGTTTACTTTAACTCTGTTGGAGATATTGTCGCACCGAACGTCGCTGCTAGCGATATGACTAGATCGTTACTTGCCGCGCCTTATCATCTGCGCTCACTGATGTTGCCTGGTTCAACGTTGACGGGTACAGGTTTTGCGGCTTATAAGCCTTTTGACAGAAACACTAGCCAGTATCAAGGATATGTGTTGGTCACGCATGCCGCTGCGACATCAGAGACTAGGAATAATACGGTTGCAGGTATATTTACTTATCCCTGCCAAAATGTCACTAACACTGTGACGGCGCTATATAATGAATCTCCAAATCCAGTTAAGGGTACGGGGCGAGATTTGCAAACAGACCCTATTGGACAGCCTGTATATATAAGTATGCCCTCAGCGCAGTCAATCAAGGTAAGCAATATAAAGTTCCGCGATGTGCAGCGAAATATAGACGTACCCACTCAGTTACTTGACTTTGATAATGACCCATATGTAAATACTAACTTTCAATTACCAGTGAATGAAGCCTTCATTCTACCCATTACTGATAACTTGAAAAGCTGTGAGAGTGGGCGCAAAAAAGATGGCAATTGTGGCCTCTATGGTAATAGCCAATATCGCGTTAGCTTTGATGTTTTAGTAAACAATCAAACCTTAACGAGTAAATCGTTTACCTTTAAGACTGGTGAAGTAAGCTATTAGATAAACCTTGCTTGAATCTTTAAAGCAGAATTCAAAAGGGTGGATGCTGTTGCATAAACTCTTTTTCCTCATCGGTTGAGACTCGTTTCAAGGCTGCATTACGATGCGGGTAGCGACCGAACTGTTTAATAATGTCTTGATGGCTATGTTCAAAAGCCAATGTATTAGCGTCTTTTAACTGCTCAAATAAGGACAGATAGCGTGTGTGAATCACGAGCGACTCAGAGTGCATAAATGGCATAATCATAAATTGTCGCCATTGCCACGGTAGCGTATTGAACTGTGGTTTATGAATAGCCTCCTGCGCCAGTATCAACGCCATATTATCTTGAGCAAAGGCCTCTGCTTGCTCACGACATAAATTACGTGAGAATTGATCTAATACGATGATCTCAGCCAAACGTCCCGCCAGTTCAGCCATTGCATTATTTAAATATTTTTGCTCATCAATACGACGCCAAGACGCGCATTCACCTTGTCTTGCGGCTTGCCATAACTTGCCAAACTTATCGGCGATCTGCTGGTCAAAATCGCTGTCTTGTATAAACCAATAATCTTCGTTATCTTTATCAAACCAAAAGTCTAATACGGCGCGGGCATCAGGGTCGAGTTGTGGCAGGTCAAGTTGGGTCAAATTAGGCTGACTTAGGGAGCTAGAATAATCGGTTGATAGTGACATAAGCTATTCTAATAATGATGGATTTAGTCTACTATAGCGAAAAATATTATTAACTGTGTTATCAAATGCTATTGGATAAACTTCTATGACTGCATCACTTGCTAATCAATCAATTAATGTATCAACGCCTTACTATCTGCTCGATGAAGCTGCAATTGTCGCCAATATGCAGATTATCGCCCGTCTGTGTGAGTTATCTGGAGCCAAGGCATTATTGGCATTGAAATGCTTTGCGACATGGGGCGTGTTTGAGGTGATGGAGCCGTACTTACATGGCACAACCTCATCGTCACTCAATGAAGTACGATTAGGTTATGAGACCTTTGGTAGTAATGACAATACCGATGGCAATATTGAAAAAAAAGAAACACATGCCTATAGCGTGGCGTATAGCAGCGATGAAATCCCTGAAGTCTTAAAATATGCGGATAAAATTATTTTTAATTCTATCTTGCAATTAAACACATTCAAAGATCAAGCCGCGGCAAAGAATATTCCAGTAGGACTACGACTGAATCCGAAAACCAGTAACTCCTCATTTATTATTGCTGATCCTGCACGGCCATTTAGCCGTTTGGGTGAGCACAATAAAGACGCTATTAAGTCAGTGTTGAGTGATATCACTGGGGTTATGATTCATAACAACTGCGAAAATGACAGCTTTGAGGCGTTTAGTGACAGTTTGGCAGATATCGAAGCACGCTTTGGTGATATCTTGCAGCAGCTTGAGTGGGTCAGTCTCGGTGGTGGTATTCATTTTATTGCATCCGATTATCCATTAGAAAAACTTGCCACTCGTCTAAAGGACTTTGGCGAAAAGTATGGTGTACAAGTTTATCTAGAACCAGGTGAAGCCAGTATTCATGGTGCTGGCAGTTTGGTTACCACAGTCTTGGATGTGATGTACAACCAGAAAAATCTAGCGGTGGTGGATTCTTCTATCGAAGCGCATATGCTCGATTTGCTCATTTACCGTGAATCTGCACCAATTGCAGCGATTAATGATCAACAAATAGATATTGCAGCGTTTGCCAATAGCCCAATCGATAAGGATCCTACTGACAATGCCCAAACAACAGAAGATGCTAACTCAGCGGACAATACTATTATCTATGGTCGATCTTGTCTAGCAGGTGATATCTTTGGAGAGTACAAGTTGCCAAGCACGTTGCAAGTAGGGGATACCGTCACTTTTGGCAACGCTGCTGGCTATACTATGGTCAAGAAGAACTGGTTCAATGGTGTCA
>JBBSUA010000289.1:0-3442 GCA_038235315.1 Pseudomonadales bacterium
AAATATAATTCTAATTTTACTGTCGAACTGCACGACCCTTGCGCCACAAAACGCTGACACACCGAGCTCAGCATGTTCACCACCTAGTACTGTCTGCTCGGTGGCAGGCAATTCAAACCACTCAGGAACGAACTGCTGCACACTCACCTTGATGTTTAAAAAATACGCTAATACATGAGCCAGTTGATCTGCTGTTAGCCGTCCTGGCGCAATCATGCCCGCATAAGCGATCAAGCTGTCGATAGCGGTCAGCTTCTTAGGTTGCCGTGCCAAGGCTCGCAAACTTAGCAAATAGCTGTCTTTTTTACGATTCAGCTCATATTGCAAAGGCAAGTTATAGAACCAACTGGCTTGTACATACAGATCAGTGAGGCGATGATTGAATAAATCCAAAAAAGCTGGCGCGGCTTTATCTTTCGCATGATGGACGCGTGAGTACAACTGATCGGTATAAATGACTGGCAATGCGGATAACGGACCTGTTAACCCTATAATCGCTGGATATATCTCTATTTGCCTGAAGATATCGTCCCCTTTATCTTGTGGGAGTAGCACCATCAATTCAATCTCGGCCAGTGGATAAGCTAAGGATAGCGATGAGCGATATCTCACCTTAATAGGCGCATGAGCATTATTGATTTCATTGTGAATCAGACGTAGCGCCTGCAATAGCTCATAGCGTTGAGGTGCGGCTGTCAGCTCAGTTATATAAGAGGACTGAGACCACTGCGTGGTTGACATCTGTATATCTCCTCTTTAGTAATCGCATCGCTGATAGCAACCTCAACAAAACTGTTTAAGCTGGCGTGATGCCCAAAAACATGAGCCAATAAATGAACAAACTGACGAATACTAACCCCAGCGAATCTATTTTTATTGATATTAATATTAATCACTGTCCCACGAACGAAGCCAGGTTGTGGTAGCCGTTGTATGCGTCGCGTTTCTATACTGGTGTTTATAGACACAATGCCCTCTATCAGTTTTTTGTTAGATGCTGATTGGGTGATGTCATAAAGTGATAGATACTCTTTCATCAATTCAGCGTCTTGTGCCGCTAACGATAAAAAGTTCAGACTAATGAGGGAAATTAAGCGCCAGCGCTCCTCACCGGTATACTCAAATCGTGCGGTTCTCGTCGGCTGTTTGAGCAGTGATAAGCTACTGAATCCTGTCATACCCTCAGCGAATAAATCACCACGACTTTGACCAAACACTACCTGTGCTGGCAAGTCCCTATTAGTACATAATAAAGAGGCACTCATGCTGACTAGACCAGCCGATTTTTCACGATGTTTTTCTACGAACATTATTTGATATTCAAAGCCTTGCTTAAACTCTGCCATATCCTTATCGCGCTTGATATGATAATAACGGCCTTCATCATGCTGCTCATAATGGTTTAGCGCATAAAAAGGATGATACTTACGCTGTATCAAGTGATTACTGCTTTGCTTCGACTCGATCACTTGCGTCACGTCATAAATTTCATGTTGAAACAGCGCCCGAGTGTCCGGCACCAGATCATAATAAAGCGTACGATTAGTAACTTGAATAGGTTTTGCCGCCGCTTTAAATAAATTAACGACTGGCGTACAAAAAAGCTTGATGCTACTGGCACTCAGCTGTTGTAAATTCTTTAAACGAATCGTATTTTTTTTATCGAATTTAAAGTAGCAGCGTATCTCAAACCCAGTAGCCTCTAAAGTGAGATTGGGACAACACTGACCTAGATTAAGACGTAAAAAGTTAAATTTTTCTGGAAAGTAAAAATACTCTTTTAATAATGCAGAAGCCGCGTTGCTGACTCGATGGCTAGGTAGTACTTGCTGTTCAGGGTCAAAACCGATGATCTCGAACGGACTGCCTGATAATTTACTAACGTGCTGACCATGGATGTGGGTTTGTCTCACATCGCACCATAAAACATCCCATAGACTCGTACCCTGACTGGCATCTTCATCTATATATAAGTCTAAGGTATGCTGTAATAACGATTGATAATCAAAGCTTGGATTTAGTCCTTTGAACTTTATACTAATACAGCCATTGAGGCGTCCGTGCTGATTACTGTAGACCTCTTGATTCGTCTCGAAACTGACATTATCAATTTGTAATGGTAATAAAGTAACTTCTTGGGTTGACTGAAACTGACAAGGTGTTCCATTTATTTTTTGAGTAAAAAAGGCGCTTTGTTTGGGTATCAACACCGCCTCACTCATAGTATTAGCTTGTACGCCTAAATTAAACTGAGCGATAGATACGGACGGAAAGGGCTTTAGATAATCTGGATAAACCACCTCTAATAAAGACTCAGTAAAATTGGCATAAGAGTCATCTAGCTTTTTATTGATACGCGCACTAATTAATGAAAAAGCCTGAATAAGCCGTTCAATATGTGGATCATCTACAGTTTCTTGACCCATCAAAAGACGATTTGCTATTTTTGGGTATTTTTTTGCAAATTCTTTAGACTGTTTATTGAACAGACTAAGCTCGTGCTCAAAATAAGGGAGTAGACTGTCCATGATTCCTCAATGTTTATCAGCAGCTGTCATGTACGTAGATGTTGCTGTCAGTATGTTTTTAGGTTATTTGACTTGGTAACGCTGCGAGCTTGGCTCAAAAAAAGCATCAAAGCTGACGAGTTCTTGTGCCGGATACACTTTAAGTAACGCTTCAATAGAAAAACACAACTGATTGACCTCTACTGCAGCGATATCTAGCACGACTCTGACGTTCCTGAGGCGGCTATCTTGCTGTTCTATGGTTTGAGCAATCTGACGACATATGTAGTCGCAATCTGTAGGGTTTGCACTGCTCAATCCTACAAAGTCTAAAATCCCAAAATTCAATATGGAGGAACGTACATGCGAGTATTCTTGCAACTTGCTTGATACTACGCAGCGAGTATTCAACAACGACTCTAGATCCTGTGCTACTGATGATTTTAATTCCTCTATATTTAGCCGGTGTACTACTAGCTCATTGGTTAAATGACGAACCCTGTCATCAAATAGTTGTTCAAATAAGTTTGGACGAAAACTGATTTCTTTAGCACTGTAGTTCATGGGCATTCCTATGCAAAACGGAAAAAGAAAGGCCTAAATATAAACCTTTCTTCTTGTCTTAGCGCTCATTACAAAATACTCAGCTCTAAGCGGTATAGGTGGCAGTGTTGTTCGCTAACGACCATTTCTTAGTCACTGCGCCTTTTGCTGTACCGTCAATATCTTGTTGAGTGTAAGTCCATTCAACTGCCGCATATTTGATACCAATTTTTTCTATCGGAACGCCTTCTGAGCGTACGGTAGGTTCAACGCTGGCGATAAGCGCGTGCTTAAGCTTGACTTCAAGATATTTCACACGCTTGTCACCATTTGCACGATAAAAATCAACTTGAATTTCATCAAATGTATAACCAGCTGAACAGGCTTCCCAT
>JBBSUA010000290.1:0-3435 GCA_038235315.1 Pseudomonadales bacterium
CACCTTCTTTTAGTATCATACCTAAAGGTACCATTATCGAATTGATGCGTGCCGCTGACAGATGTTTGTTAGCTTTTCCGTACGTTACTTTGGCGAGCGATGAACGGAAGGCTAATACATCTGTCTTTTTTATGAGATGAATGGGCTTAGTAGCAAAACAAGGTAGTAAATACATATCGATAATCTCCTGTATTTTGCGCTTATAAGTATCGCGCCATTCGATCTCCTTTTCAGAAAACCAAAGTGTTGCAAACTGCTCAAAAGAAGGAACATTAGTATTAATACATTCCTTACGATCGTTTAGTGCCACCATTTCTGCTGCTTTATCACTTTTGGGAAAATACTTAGCATAGCTAAATATGCCCAGAGTAATTTCTGCCTCCATCTGTTCGATAATTTTCTCCAGCTTCTTGCGATTCGCTGGAGTGTCTACAAGGTTGGTCGTTTCCCGACAGCGTTTACCCATGTAATGAAAATCAACAAATAGCATGTTGCTACCTTTGCGTGTTCTAATACTAGCCATTACTGCTCTCCTTATTGCAATGCCATAGCGTTGATGCTACCGGCGATGCCAGTACGCATATCTTTTTCAATTTCTTCCCAGACGTAAAGAATTTTACGACCGCCGAAAGGACGAATATAATGAATACCTTCGATAAGTACCGTATCCTTAAGCTCGTTACGGATAGTGCGCGGGTTGTATTTGATAAGCTCAGAAAGCTCTTGGGTTGTCAGGTAGGTGTGTGACATAATAAATTCCTTGTAAGCCAATTAAATAACTAGATTGTTTCATCGATATAGCAAATAATTCAATAAAAGTAATTTGTTATTCGATAGAAGTACTTTACTAGCTAATGTTAGTCAATACAAGTACTTTTTTAGTCTATTAAGGAATTATTGATGATTTTATGTAATTTACCAGTGCTGTTAGCTGAAAGACGTATGAAGGTAGCAGATTTAATAAGAATGACAGGAATTAGCAAGTCGACTATGCATAAGGTCTATAACGAACAGACTTCAAGAATAGATTTTGAGACTATGGATAAAATTTGTGAGGCATTGGAGATTGGAGTGGGTGACTTGTTCACTTACGTACCCAACGAGTCGGTAGAGAAAGAGAAATAAACTAACTTTAAGGCAGTTTTACTAAAGTTGGAGTAGAGGTCAAAAATGCTACTTTGAGAGATAGGTGAAATTGAGAGAAGGCACAGTTTGGGCACAATTTAGGCACATAGAATATTTGATGCAATTTTACTTCAGTTAGAAGCATCAAATTTTTAATTAATATTAACCCCATGTTTCCGCTACAGCTCATATTTTACAGGCAAAAAAAAGCCCCAGTCGTTAAACTGGGGCTTTCTAAATTTGGTAGGCATAAGCAGACTCGAACTGCTGACCTCTACCATGTCAAGGTAGCGCTCTAACCAACTGAGCTATACGCCTATTTAGGTTCAGCATTTTAGCAAGTTTTTGAGACTTTGCAAGCGTTTTTGTCTAAATGTTGAATTATTAACTCAGTTTATTTGTTTGTGATGCTGTACCTGACGGTATATTCACATAGGATACGGATAATATGTACGACTAAAACCCACTTAGAGCATTGTAATTCCTATAGATTAATTCCTATATTCAGATATTATTTAAACCTATCTATAACTTTTTTACTTATTAGCAGGGATAAAATATGAAACATGAGCACTTGCCAAGTATATCGAGCATAGCAGCACGAGAGCCTTTGGGGTTTTTTCCAACGCCTTTGATTGAGTTGACCAGATTAAGCAAACAACTTGATGGTCCCAAAATTTATATAAAACGCGATGACAATACTGGACTTGCATTGGGCGGTAATAAAACCAGAAAGCTTGAGTTTATTATTGGGGATGCACTGGCTCAAGGTGCTGATACGGTTGTGACGGCAGGTGCCGCGCAATCCAATCACTGTCGCCAGACTGCAGCTGCAGCGGCTAGTTTAGGGCTTGAATGTCATTTGGTTTTAGGGGGAGAGGAGCCGGATCATCTCAATGGCAATCTACTACTGGATAAGATTTTTGGCTGTCATATCCATTGGGCAGGAGCCAATCGTAAAGGAGAAGATATTCCTGAGTTGGTTGAGCAATTAAGGAATCAAGGCAAAAACCCATATGTTATTCCCTATGGTGGTTCAAGCGAGCTGGGGACGTTAGCTTTTGTGGAAGCTTTTAGAGAGCTTGAGTCACAACGTCAAAGTATGGATGTATCATTCACTCATATTGTTTTTGCGTCTAGCTCTGGCGGAACACAAGCAGGTTTAATGCTTGGCAATAAAATCTTTAATTCACCTTATCAAATAGTCGGTATTAATATTGATAAAGATGAAACGGATAAAGTTCCTTTTGATCAGTATATTGTCTCACTTGCTAATAATACGGCAAAATTAATGGATGAAACACACCGCTTTTCAGCTCCCGATCTCATACTTAACTCTGACTATGTTGGAGAAGGGTATGGCGTCATTGGTGAGTTAGAAAATGAAGCCATTGCACTGACCGCACAAACTGAGGGTATATTATTAGATCCTGTTTATACGGGTAGAGCGATGGGCGGGCTACTGGATATGATTCGTACTGGAAAAATTAAAAAAACAGATAGTGTATTGTTTTGGCACACTGGCGGCGCGCCCGCGCTATTTGCTTACGCAAGTGCTTTAGACGTGACTTAACCCGCCCTAAGCATTTAGTACGTTAGTTCATAGCAAAACTTCACTTTGCTATATAGTCAGTTCAATATAAAAACGAGACAGCGCGACTAGAATTAATATTTTGTAGCCTCTGTCAGCGTAGACACAGCAAGCCAAAAATATTAATTCTAGTTTCGCGTCATAATAAGAATTGTCTATTTTATTTAGTATCGACTAAATAGTTTGAAGCGAGGTAGGCAAGCGTTGCACTCCTAAGCTTGCCGCTTCAATGGCACCAGCGGTGTAACCAGAGAACTGCGGTGACCACTCGCTACCGATACCCGTCAAGCACGCATTCCATACTCCCGATGTCGCTGTAGAGCGAGGAGCCGAACTATGCTGACCATCACTATTGGCGTCGGCACTCGTCGCTGTGAACGGATCTTGTGACCAGTCTTTGAGATATTCAGCTTGTGGTGACTCTGCTTGCGTGCCAAACAGACGTACCAATTGCGCACGGCAATGCGCTTTTAGTACCTCTTCAGAGACGCTTTGGCGCACTGATGCAGCAACACCGATGAAACCGAACAGTGCGCCACTACTACCCGTTATGGAAGCATCATGAATCTCAACAAGCGGACCTTGTGTACTGCGAGCTGCTCCCGAAAGACCTTGCTCTCGCCAAAAAGGCGTCTCATAGACCGCAAAGTATTTTGCATGAGGTGCCATCCAAGTAGCGGTATTGCGCCATTGTGTGGTCAGCTCTGCTGGTAAAGTAG
>JBBSUA010000291.1:0-3422 GCA_038235315.1 Pseudomonadales bacterium
CAGAGCGCGCTAAAAATGCGCCAAATAAAATAAATAGAAAGATAAAAGTTACTGACGCGCCAATAGCTACAGAATATAGCCCTTCGGTCTTTAAAAATAGCTGACCAAAGATATCGCCGAAATCATACGGTCGCGTGAGCAGCCGATCTGGCATAAAGGCTAAATGACTGATAAACGGATAAAGTAAAAATATCGATGCCAAAATAGGCAATATCCAACCGGTGATGCGGCGACTGCCCTCAAGCACACAGATAACAGTAATAATAGAGAATATTACATCGGTTTGATTGGCAATTCCGCCACGTGTGGTAACGATACTTTGATATTCGTATATTAAGTATGCCATCCCAGATAACGAAAACACGAACCAAATCCAGTCGTACCATGCCACCTTTTGGCGGCTGCTGGTTTTACTCGCCGGAAAGATTAAAAAAATCAGTGCAAACCCAACCCCAACATGCACAGAGCGTTGCAGCAAAGCGGGCATAGGATTAAAGGTGATATATAGATGAAACAGTGAATATAGAATGCAAATAATAGCAATAAAGTATTTTACGGGTCCTTGAGTGATATGACGTGTAATGGACTCACGATCATACTTTTCTAAAATCGCTTGAGTAACGCTAGGATCAACGTCACTATCGTCATTAGGACTCGGTTGCTTTGGCAAATTAGCCTCAGCGTTGGACATGGAAGACGTGCTACTGTGAGCGGTCACTTGAGAGTTCATGACAAAAATCCTTGTTAAATCTATCTATTAGACTATACGTTTTAGGCGTTATAGCTATCTCGGAATAGTCTGGCACTAATTGATGAATTAAGAGCTGATGATTACCGTAATCAATCTCACCTTGAGTAAGCCGTGATACTACCCAATTAAGATAAGGCAGTCTCTCGTTAATTTGATACCCTAAATAGCCCGGTTTTTGTACAGGAGCGATTGCTTCAGTTGAGGGTGTACCGGCACCAAATGCTTGAAAATATGTCGTGGTTAGCAGTAAGCCATCGCTCTCACGCAGATACTGCTCCTCCCACCACTGTTTTTCTACCGAATGAATCCAGCGCAGTTGAAAGTTAGGCTCAACGAAATAACATAGCACCTTATCAGAGCCAGCGACTCTATGATCTTCCGTCACTCGCACTTCGATCACAGCCTGACGGCTGGATATAGCCCAGAGTACAAAAACAACTAACGCAGCAATCAATGCTGCGCCAGTTGACAACCATAGCCATGAGCGCTTATTTAGCAGCTTGCTCATCATAGTACTTTTTAGCTCCAGGATGGATAGGGGCTACCATGCCTTCACTCGCTGTTTTTAGACTGATATCGTTGGCAGCTTGGTGAGCCGTTTTTAAGGTATCTAGATTATCAAACAACGCTTTGGTTAACTTATAACCATCGTCTTCGGATAAATCAGCACGCACAAGCAAAGCATTCATGATTGCAGCCGTTGGTATGGCGGTTTCATTGCCATAAGTACCTGCAGGGATCTCAAAGGTTTTAAAATAAGGTTTGGTTTTGATAAGTTCACTGAGTTTGGCTTGGTCGATACTGACAAGCTGTAGCTTAATACCTTGCTCCAATTCTAATATCGATGAATTGGGTAATCCACTACTGATAAAAGCGGCTTCAATTTTGCCTGATTTCATCGCGTCAGCAGCATTAGCAAAACCTAGATAATCTACTTCGACATCATCATAAGTCATGCCAAAGCCTTCTAATAAAGTTCGGGCATTGACCTCAGTACCAGAACCTTGATCGCCAACAGCAATACGTTTGCCACGTAGATCTTCAATGTTTTTGATGCCAGAGCCTTCTGAGGTAACGAGTTGAACCACGTTAGGATATAATACGGCAATCTGCTGAATATTCGTTATCGGTGCCTCAAAGTTATTTTTACCTTCAACGGCATCAGTAACCACGTCACTAAGCGCTAGCACCATATCAACTTTGCTTTGGGTTAGTAGATTGACGTTTTCTACTGAAGCGCCCGTAGTTTGGGTTTTGGAGTTAACTCCAAAAGTCTTGGCATATATTTCTGACAGTGCGGTGCCAATGATATTATAAGGACCTGATGCCCCACCCGTTGCTATGGTAACAAACTTAGTCTCAAGCTTGTCCATAGGTACAGCAGCGTCAGTAGTGGTACTGTCAGCTGCAGCTGTTTCCGCTGGAGCTTCTGAGCTTGGAGACGAGCAAGCGCTAAGCGCTAAAATGGCACTGAACAAAGCGGTCAGTACTAGCGGTGATTTTGAATAATTGGTCGCAATATTAAACATTGAACTCATCCTTGAATATCATTAAGATCATACAGATATCTACTTTTCATTGTGATTAAAGCAGTTACAACTGTGTAATAGTATAGCAATTCTTGTCATTAATAAACCTAGCATTATTTTTCGTTTTTCTGAATGTAGATAAGGCTAAACATTTGACCCTAGTAATATCTACTTGTGAATGTTGAATACGCCCCAATTGCAGTCTTTATCTATATCAAATAACCATCTTCTTTTTTATTAAAGCTTTTTATCAAAACTTTGGAAAATACATATGACCGTAACTGACAAACAAGACCCAACTTCTCACTCTGCCGACATCGCCATCATTGGCGGTAGCGGTCTCTATCAAATGCAAGATCTGACCAATAAGCGTAGCGTCAGTATATCGACGCCTTATGGTAAGCCCTCTGATGGTATTGTCTTAGGTGAATTAAATGGTGTGACTGTAGCTTTTTTGGCGCGTCACGGTCAAGAGCATAGACTCACTCCTTCGACAGTACCTTATCGCGCCAATATCTATGCGCTCAAAACGTTGGGCGTGCGCTATATTGTCTCTGTCTCTGCAGTTGGCTCATTACAGGAAAGCCTCAAGCCCTTAGATATGGTTATCCCTGATCAAATGATCGATATGACCAAGCAGCGCTCTAGCAGCTTCTTTGGCAAAGGTGCAGTGGCGCATGTATCTATGGCAGATCCAGTGTGTCCTGCGCTAGCAGATATCCTGACGCGCGCCTATGCCGAGGCCAATATTAGCGACGGTCAATGTCATCCAAAAGCCACTTATGTCTGTATCGAAGGGCCACAGTTCTCAACGCGTGCGGAGTCGCATTGGTATCGACAAATGAATGCCGACATTATCGGTATGACTAACATGCCTGAGGCTAAATTAGCGCGTGAAGCTAGTATCGCTTATGCTACCTTAGCCTTAGTGACAGACTTTGACTCTTGGCATCCTACTGAAGAGGACGTCAGCGCCGATTATGCGATTCAAAATCTAATGAAGAATGCAGATAATGCCCAGCAAGTTATTCAGCAAGCGGTGGCGTTGATTGCCAACGAGCAACCTAAGTCAATCGCGCATAATGCGCTGGCAAAAGCATTGGTCACTCCTGTTGACGCTATGAGTGCTGAAGTTAAAGCTA